>NZ_JBYOKO010000024.1:0-35888 GCF_057799275.1 Chryseobacterium sp. 14P4.3.2 | reverse complement strand
AAATTTCAATAGGGTAAAGATTTCTCTCACGCTGTGACTAATCACGAAGATAATAATTTTTGAAAGCAATTCACAACAAAAGAAATGACTTGCATTATCAAACCCTAGCTGTGACTAATCACGAAGATAATAATTTTCAAAGTCAACAGGCCATTTTTATCATACTTATTTTGATATTATGATTCACCATAAAATAGAATACAAAAACTACTGCATAAAAAAGCCTGAATGCAATTACGCAATCAGGCTGTATAGTTTTTTTAGAAATGATTTAGGGTAGGATTTCATTGTAATAAAGAGGTATCTCATTACTTTTATCGTGTCCCAATATGATAATGCGGTATTTTTTTGCATCATCATTATTGTAAAACTCTACGGAAGTAGGCTCCTGGAACTGCCCTTCTAGGTTAGGATTCCAGAATAGAACACTTCGGGTATCCTGTGGAATTTTTTTGAAACTGTCATTCTGGTAGATTGGACCTTCAAACGGAGTTTCTTTGTCGTAGCCGGATAATGTGATCTGTCTTAATTGTGATGGCAGGCTTCTGTCTATGATTTTTCCTGTAGAACCTCCTCCTCGGCGTGTATAAATAGCTATGGCGCCATTACCGCCTCCGATTCCTCCTGCAAAAATTCCTTTTATTACCTTTACCATAGCAATATCTGATGTGGACATATTAGCGATCTGGCTAGGCGGAATAGGCATTTCATCAAGATAAACTTCTGTTTTTGTCCCTTGCAGATAGGGAATATAGGTTCCATTTTGTAACTGAATGCTTAATCCCGCAACTCTTCCTTGTAACCATTGCAGAATATTGGTTGAAATAATAGCATTGGGGTCGTTCACAAAGTCAAAGACATCTTCGCGGGCACTTTTGAATAAAGCGCTGCTTAGCTCATTATTTAATTTTTTAGTCTTACTTTTTATTTCTCCCCTTATTTTTATTTCTTCAATATTAATTACTTTTTCACTGATGATTTTTTGTGCATTGATAGCTGTGAATGATCGGGTAATTTCTTCAGAAGGCTTATCCTCCAGAGATCTCGGGGCAAGTTTGTAGGAAGATAAGGGAAGGCTTTTCATATACGGTATAAAACCGAAATTTGGCTGAAAGTAAACAGAATAATTACTATTGGGGTCTTTAGAATCAGTATTTAACTGATAAGAAAATTTCATGGAATCTTCAAAAATTAAATTATTCATCACAAAAAAACCATTGGCGTCAGATTTGATCTGAAAAATTTTAGACCCCGAATTTGAGTCAAAAATTAAATTAACATCCGTATTGGGAGCCGGTTTTCCCTGGACGCTGACTTTCCCTTTGTAAGAAAGATAATTTTCAGGCTGATATTTAATCTTTGGGTAATTTCCTGAAATAATAGATTTCCAGTCAAAACGTTTCCATCTCTCCGAAATTAAAAGAGCATCCAGAGCATCTGTATTACGGTTGCTGTTGATATATTGAGCCGGATTGATGATGTTGGATGTAATGTCCCCAGTCAGCCATAAGGAGCTCAATAAGCTTTGACTGTCTTCTGTACTTTTTGTATTGGCATCCAGAACCAGAACAGTATACCCGGAATAATCCGGATTTTTGGAAATTACGAATGAATTTTTCGCGCGGGGTGTATTGTCCAGTGAAAGAGATTGCAGGGTCGGCTTTTTGACCTGCAATAGCTGTGGCTGAACAAAGGATAACCTGTTGGCTACAATATTTTCATTGTCATCAAAAACAGTAAGCTGCAAAATGCCGTTTACAAGCTGATTGTTTGGAATAGAATACTGAATTTCGTCAGAAATTTTATTAACCTGGGCTTTATAAACAAGCTGATTGTTAATAGTCCCTAAAACTTTATAGTGTTGGGACTGCTGAGGTAAATTTTTTGACTTTAAAGTATACTTCACAGCGTCATTACCGGAGCTCACCTGTAGGCTGATTCCGGATGGAGAAACATCCGGTAAAGGGATGTTCTGCTTCTCACCTTGCTGATTCTGAATCACCAGTTGGTATTTCTTTCCGCTTTTGGGAGTCATAGTCAGTAAACCTACATTTTGATCCAATCCTTTGAATGCAGCAATCTTTTCACCAGGATTTTCAGAGTCTGTTACATAACCTTCCCAATCAGCAGGTTCAGCACCGTTGGACTGAAGTCTTACGGCAAGCTTTGTAGAGATACCGTCTATAAAGTTTCCGCTTTCAGGATATACGGAGGCTGTCCAATGAGTAGTCGGAGTGGTGGTCAGCTTTTCAGGAGACGCAGGATTATACACCGTAATCGGCTTTATAAGCTGAAAATCTTCACTGAAATTAGCCATCCAGGAAGTATAGGCCCTGATGTAGTAAACATCCTCTTTTAATGCAGCGGGCAACAGGATACTGCCGCTTCCCTCACCATCTAGCAATGGAATAAGCTTCTTACTGATTGGTTTTTTGTTGCTGTCATAAAGCTCAACAAATAATGAGGTTGAAATAGATGAGGTATTGTAACCATCAAATACAAATGATTTAAACCATAAGTTTTCCCCTGCAACAAAACTGCTTTTATCTAACAAGAGATGTATTTTTTCCTGAGGATATTTTTGTTCAAATGTTTTTAAAGCATCTTCAGCTTTCGTTTGCGCATGAAGACATTGCATTGCACCTATGGCAAACAGGTAAATTAGTTTTTTTGACATAAACAATTTAAATTTTTGTGTTTTTATAAAAGAGAAGCAAAAATACAAATTTTCTAGTGTAGAAAATAGCGGCAAAACCCTTTGCATGAAGCTGGAAATAATCCCCCCCCCCTTTAAAATAAAGATAGAAAACAGTCTGGATCTTTTAAGTATTTTAGGATCAGTTTTTTTGAATATTACGTATAACTAAAATTTCGCAGCAAGTAATAGCTGATGCCTTATTAACCCAATTTTAAATGATTGCTCGTTACTGGTTAATTATCTGTTTCCGTGAATTTGTGTTTAAATATTTTATTTACTTGCATTGTATTAAAACTATAACAATATTGAAAAACGATAAACATGAGAAAAATACTGACACTGCTGATCGGCTGCTCTTTAATGGTATCTTGCCTGTTGAGAGAATCTGAAGAGCCTAAAATATGCAAATGCAGGCTGCAGGAGTACGAAAAGATTGTTGTATTTAAAAATGAACATGATGGTTCTTACACCAATTACTCTGATACAGGATGGCTTGCCAAAGGAGATCCTCAGGAAGACAGTACAACCGACTGTTTTCGAAATGAAACAGAAAAGAATCATGATTTCTCCAGTAATTATGATTCTGAATACAGAAGAGAAGTTTATCGCAAATGGATATACAAATGCAGATAATATATAATATTTCATTTCTTGATGTATGTTAAGGTTCCGGAAATAAGGTTTTTATATTTTTGTACCCGAAAACAACAAAATTTCAATCAACTTTTTTAAACATTTTAATAATATGAAAAAAATTAGTGTAATTGCATTAGTAGGAGTAGGATTGCTTTTAGCATCATGTAATAAAGAAAAATCTGCAGATAATGCAGCTACAGCTCAGGAACAGACTGTGGCAGAAAGTAAAGGAGAGGTATTAGCGGTAGATACGATAGCATCTGTAGTAAACTGGAAAGCATTCCACAAAGGAGGAATGGCTCCTCGTTGGGGAACTCTTATGGTAAAGTCAGGAGACATCAGTGTTGACGGAGGTCAGGTTTCTGCAGGAAACTTTGTAATAGACATGAATTCTATCAAAGTAGACCCGGCTTCAGTAACAGAGAAAGATAAAAAACCGGCAGATCTTGAAGCTCACTTAAAAAATCCTGATTTCTTTGACGCAGCGAAAAACCCTACTTCAGATTTTAAAATCACAAGCGTTACCGATCTAAAAGATGCTCCGAAAGATGCTGTTGCAGGAGCTAATAAAACAGTAAGCGGAAACCTTACCTTATCAGGAAAAACAATGAACGTTACTTTCCCTGCTAAAGTAGACGTAGCAGATAATTCAGCTGCTATTCAGGCTAAATTCACAGTAAACAGAGCAGATTGGGGACTTAAATTCGGTACTTCAGAAGCCGATCCTGCAGAATGGATGATCAGCAAAGATATCGAGATCGCAATCGATGTAAAAGCTAAAAAATAATTGTTAGATTTATAAATAATCTATTGGCTGCTTCCTTTGTGAAGCAGCTTTTTGTTTTTTGAAGTAAAGCTTTATTGTGATGACAGTGCAGGCAATAAGAAAAATGAAGTACCCCCTTTTGCTTAATCAGCAGAGATTCAAAGGTGGCCCTTCGTCATTCCGTAGGAATCCAAATATCATATATTTCCAAAACATTTTAGTTCACTTTGGATAGGTTAATATCCCACAACATAACCGTTACATCAATTCAAAAACTCCGTACTCTGCACTCTCACACAATATTCACTCCCCAAATACAAAGGATTGCCATATTTCTCAGACCAAAAGCCATCCAGGACATCTTTACTTAAGCAGCGGTATACGGCAACACCTTTATAAATTTTCAGATCGTCTCCTTCATAATTGAAGTTAATGACTAAAATATTGTCTTTATAAAATCCCCTGCCGTTTTGAATGTGATCACCAATAACCCACTGGGCAATAATACGGTTGTTTTCATCAATGGACAAACTAAGTATACCTTTATAAGAAGCGTGGGAAGATTCTTCCTGATTGCTTCCTTCAATAGAATAAGTTCCTGCCAGATCCTGTATTTTCATTGATTTGTTTTTTATGAACTGCAAATTTAAAGAATCTCATTTCGACAGCACTATAAATATTTCCCGGCATCCGGGATTTGTACTTCCGGAGCTTTTCCATGTTTAAATTAAACTTTATTTTTGCCGCAAAATTAATTGATAATGATTCTTTTTTTACTGATTGCTAATCTGATTACATTTGGTGTCTTTGGGCTGGATAAGTGGCAGGCCAGGCGACATCAATGGAGGATCTCCGAGAATACCCTTCTGGGAATTTCTCTCCTGGGAGGAATCGTAGGAGCAGCCTCCGCAATGATACTCTTTAACCATAAAGTTTCAAAAAAGTCATTCCTTGTGAAATTTATTATTGTTGTTTTGATAGATCTTGTATTCCTTTATCGGTTTATAAGGCGTTAAGAAATAGTGTTTTAAATATTCATAAAAAAACTTTTTGCTCATGTTTTTTTTATATTTTTATCATTCAAAACTAAAAAACATGGAAAATTTCAAGAAGTGAAATGAAAACCGTTCAGGAGGGTCATATCAAAGGAATGGTTAGATGAAAAGATCCAGATACCTGTATTGTAAAATGGGGATGGGGAAAAGTGCTTCCACTAATTGTGAAAAATTTGACATTATCTCTGGAGAGCCGCCTGTTGTAGATCCATATGAAGTACAACTATGTATATAAGTAACTTAAAGAGTGTTTTTTGAACCCTCTTTTTTTATAGTATTGTAAACAAGTTATTTAAACAAAATATTAAATATTTCGATAAGTAAATATTTTTTCATTAAAATTCACTACTTTTGCACCCGTAAAAATCTTTTATGCAAAACATTAGAAATATTGCGATTATCGCACACGTTGACCACGGGAAGACGACTTTGGTTGACAAGATCATTCACGCTACCAATATTTTCAGAGAAAATCAGGAAAGTGGGGAGTTAATTATGGATAACAACGATCTTGAAAGAGAAAGAGGGATCACGATCTTATCCAAGAATATTTCTGTTACCTATAAAGACACAAAAATTAACGTAATTGATACTCCTGGTCACGCCGATTTTGGTGGTGAAGTAGAGAGAGTATTGAAAATGGCTGATGGGGTTATTTTGTTAGTGGATGCGTTCGAAGGACCAATGCCACAAACAAGATTTGTACTACAGAAAGCATTGGAATTAGGATTGAGACCATTAGTGGTTATCAATAAAGTAGATAAACCAAACTGTCGTCCTGACGAAGTTCATGATAAGGTATTTGATTTGTTCTTTAACCTTGAAGCTACAGAAGAGCAGTTGGATTTCCCTACATTCTATGGATCTTCAAAACAAGGTTGGTTCAACACTTCATTAGAACAGACTGAAGATATTATGCCATTATTAGATGGTATTTTACAATACGTTCCTGAGCCTAAAGTAACTGAAGGAAATCTTCAAATGCAGATTACTTCTCTGGACTTCTCTTCTTTCTTAGGAAGAATTGCAATCGGGAAAGTAACAAGAGGGGAACTTAAAGAATCTCAATGGATCGGTCTTGCTCAGGCAGATGGAAAAGTTGTAAAAGGAAAAGTAAAAGAACTTTATGTTTTTGAAGGATTAGGAAAGAAAAAAGTAACGGAAGTACAGGCAGGAGATATCTGTGCTGTAGTAGGTTTTGATGCTTTCCAGATTGGAGATTCTTTCGTAGATCTTGAAAATCCTGAGCCATTGGAAAGAACTGCAATTGATGAGCCTACGTTGAACATGACGTTCTCTATCAACAATTCACCTTTCTTTGGTAAAGATGGTAAATATGTTACTTCAAATCACCTGAAAGAAAGACTATACAAAGAATTAGAGAAAAACTTAGCATTAAGAGTTCAGCAGACTGATGATGCCAACACTTTCCTTGTTTTCGGTAGAGGTATTCTTCACTTGTCTGTTTTAATTGAAACAATGAGAAGAGAAGGATATGAAATGACGATCGGGCAGCCACAGGTAATCTTAAGAGAAATCGATGGTGAGAAATGTGAGCCTTATGAATCTTTAGTTGTTGACGTTCCTGAAGAATATGCTTCAAGAGTTATCGACCTGGCAACTCAGAGAAAAGGTGATCTTCACATTATGGAAACTAAAGGTGAAATGCAGCACATGGAATTCGAAATTCCTTCAAGAGGTTTGATCGGATTACGTTCTCAGATGTTAACAGCTACAGCAGGTGAGGCTATCATGGCACACCGTTTCACAGAATACAAGCCTTTCAAAGGTGCTATTCCTGGAAGAAACAACGGTGTATTGATCAGCAAAACTCAAGGTCCTGCTACAGAATATTCTATCGCTAAATTACAGGATAGAGGTAAATTCTTCGTAGACCCGGGTGAAGAGATCTATGCAGGTATGGTTATCGGTGAGCAAAATAAGCCAGGTGACTTGGTGGTAAACATCGTTGAAGCAAAACAGTTGAATAACATGAGAGCTTCTGGAAAAGATAAAGATACAGGTGTTGCACCAAAAATCTTATTCTCTCTTGAAGAATGTATGGAATATATCCAGGCTGATGAAGCAATCGAGGTAACTCCAAACTTCATCCGTATGAGAAAGAAATTACTTTCTGAAGAAGAAAGAAAAAGAGTAGAAAGAGGAGCGAAAGCTTAATCTGAAATTCTTAGATATCAATAAAGCCCCGAGTTTTCGGGGCTTTTATTTTTTGATGATACTTAATAACAGTGCATCTAGCCTGCTTTCAATATTTAGGTTCGTAAAATAGTTTTAGCCGCAATTTATAGTGCAGGTTAATATAGATTAATTTAGAATATAATCCTTTTATTCTTGGATACCCCGAAATAGTGAAATTATAAAAACAATTTATGTGCTTTGAATTAAAAATATTTATTACATAAATTGATTTAAGTAAAATAATTCATTTTATTATCGTAATTTTTAAAATCAAAAAAAATAATTTAATGTAGTTTTGCAGACTATGAAAATGAATACACTAAAGCTAATCGTTTTATCAGGGGTTTTAGCGTCTTTTACAGCTTGTTCTACTCAGAATAATGCGGTAAAAGCTAATACTCCTTCAAAAAGTACGACAAAGTCCAATAACAATATATCAGCCCCCAAACCACCTGTTGCAACCACAAAACCTGTTATGCCACCCGCAGAAGATATTTTCAGGACTAATCTTCCGGAAATAAAAAGAGAATTCCGTGGAGCATGGATCGCAAGCGTGGCTAATATCAACTGGCCGTCAAGAAATGATCTTACCGTAGAACAACAGAAAGCGGAAGCAGTCAATATGCTTGATATATTGAAAAATAATAATTTCAATGCAGCGATCTTCCAGATCAGACCCTCGGCAGATGCTTTGTATACGAGTAATATTGAGCCGTGGTCTTATTTCCTGACCGGTGAAACTGGAGCAGCACCTTCTCCAAACTATGATCCCCTTCAGTTTTGGATAGAAGAAGCTCACAAAAGAGGATTGGAGCTTCATGTCTGGCTGAATCCTTACCGTGCCCATCATACCAATGGAGGCTCCGTAAATAAGCTCTCTATGGCTAATAAGCTTTCCGATATTGTCGTAAGACTTAAGAACGGAATGTACTGGTTTGATCCTGCTAACCCGAAAACACAAGGTCATGTCTCCAACGTGGTAAAAGACATTGTGAAAAGATATGATATTGATGCTGTTCATTTTGATGATTATTTCTATCCCTATGCCGCATACAATAAAGGAGCAGATTTTCCGGACAATGCAACCTGGAATGCCTACGTAGGTAGTGGGGGAACATTATCCAGGGCAGACTGGAGAAGAGATAACGTTAATAAATTTGTAGAAAGGATCTATAAAGAAATTCATGCAGAAAAAAATAATGTGAAATTTGGGATCAGCCCTTTCGGAATCTGGAAACCGGGGTATCCGGCAGGAGTTGTAGGCTCTTCACAATATGACGAGTTGTATGCAGACGCCAAATTATGGCTGAATAAAGGATGGGTAGATTACTTTTCTCCCCAGCTCTATTGGCCGATTGATTCTAAGGGACAAAATTTTGAAGCTTTACTAAGCTGGTGGCAGTCTGAAAATACGATGAACCGCCATTTATGGCCCGGATTAAATACGGTTGAAATCAAAGTGTCAGACCGCCCTTCAGAAATTAAAAATCAAATTGAGGTTTCAAGAAAGATACTTAAAAATGATGCCGGCGAAATCCACTGGAGTATTGCCGGACTTACAAAGAACCCAAATATGCTTCCTGCTCTGAAAAACGGTCCCTATAATGAGAAAGCCCTGATTCCGAAGTCTCCATGGATAAAAACGGTTCCATTGCAGACTCCTACACTGTTTATTACAGACAATGGAAGCTTTGCACAGACAAACTGGAGTATAAAAAATGCAGCAGATGTTTTCCAGTGGGTACTTTTCACACAGTATAATGGTGTATGGCAGACAGAGATCCTGACACTTGATAACCTTTCAAAAGATATTCCCAAATTTAAAGACGGCAAAAAGCTGAATGCGGTGGCTATTAAAGCGATTGACAGATTAGGAAACGAAAGCGACTATACAGCCAGAAAGATCAAATAAGGTATTTGTCATTCTGAAAATAATTTCATCTCAACAATATACCCGGTTCCTGGAGAGCCGGGATTTTCTTTTAATAAAATCTTTATATTAATATTACTATTATAAAACATTTGGTTACTCTTAAAAATATGTGGTTTATAACGAAATGAGACACTCTCATTGCTCTGAAGTCAAGTTCTGATCGCTAATTTATATTTTAGAATAACTATAAATTATAAACTTAAAATATTGTATTTCAGGAATGTATAATGTATTTGTGAATGTTTTTGTCAAAAAATAAAATAGTATCGGAATCATTTTTGCATGATCAACGCTATAATCACCAAAATTTAACATTATGAATACCAAAAGACTTTCCACAAGCATAGAAAAAGCGCTTAGCGATCAGATGAACAAGGAAATTCATGCATCACATATTTTTTTATCCTATGGAATTTGGGCCGATGACAAAGGCTATCAGGGAATTGCCAACTTTCTTTACCGCCATGCTCAGGAAGAAAGAAATCACTCCATCAAGTTCATGGAATATATTTTGAACAGAGGTGGAAAGCCAAAAGTTAATGCAATACCTGCCCCTCCTGCAGATCCGAAAACACTTACCGCCTGTTTTGACGGTGTTTTTAAACATGAAGTAGACAATACTACAGCCATCTACAAAATTGTGGATCTTTCTATGGAAGAAAAGGACTGGGCAACCTGGAACTTTATGCAATGGTTTGTACAGGAACAAATTGAAGAAGAAACCTTAGCGCAGAGTTTGATTGACAAATTAAAAATTGCAGGAGGAGACAGAGCAACTGATGAATCATTATTTACTTTAGATAAAACATTACAGTCAACTCCAAATGACGTTCCGCTGGCTCAGCAAGCTACCGGAAGCAACCCATAAATAAACCAGTAGAACACGAACTGTTTGAAAATCTGCCATAATAATGGCAGATTTTTTTTATTATGAAACTACCCTAAAAAACACTATCTTTGCACGCTGAAAGTTAAAGGTTCAACCAGAAAGCGTTAAAAGAAATAAAAACTTTAACCCCTAGACATTGAACTTTAAACCCTAAACCTTAAACTTTGAATTTTACAATATGAAATGTGGAATCGTAGGCCTGCCGAATGTAGGTAAATCAACACTTTTTAACTGTCTGAGCAACGCAAAAGCTCAGTCAGCAAACTATCCTTTCTGTACTATTGAACCCAACTTAGGGACGGTTTCAGTACCGGATGAAAGACTGTTTGAACTGGAGAAAATAGTAAAGCCTGAAAGAGTTTTGCCTGCTGTAGTTGAAATCGTTGATATTGCAGGTCTTGTAAAAGGAGCCAGCAAAGGAGAAGGATTGGGGAACCAGTTCTTGGCAAACATCCGTGAGTGTGAGGCAATTGTACACGTTTTAAGATGTTTTGATAATGGAAATATTATTCACGTTGAAGGTTCAGTAGATCCTTTAAGAGATAAAGAAATCATTGATATTGAATTGCAGCTGAAAGACCTTGAAACAGTAGGGAAAGCAGTAGAAAAAGCAAAAAAGTTTATCAAATCTGGGAAGAAAGAAGATATTCTTACTTTCGAAACACTTCAGAATTTACAGAAATTCCTTGAAGACGGTAAAAATGCAAGAGAATTTGCTACCGATGATTTTACAAAATCAATCATTGGAGAAGTTCAGCTTTTAACCAATAAACCGGTACTTTACGTTTGTAATGTAGATGAGAATTCTATTAAAAACGGGAACGACTGGATTGGGAAGATTGAAGAAATGGCTCAAAATGAAGGTGCTGAAGTTGTAGTATTAGCTGCTCAGATTGAAGCAGATATCAACGAATTGGAAACCTTTGAAGAAAGAGAAATATTCCTTGAAGAGTTAGGTCTTAAGGAGCCAGGAGTAAACCGTCTGATCAGAAAAGCTTATGATCTTTTAAAACTTCAGACTTATTTTACCGCTGGAGTAAAAGAAGTAAGAGCATGGACTATTGGACAGGGATGGACAGCTCCACAGGCTGCCGGAGTGATTCACACAGACTTTGAAAAAGGTTTCATCCGTGCAGAAGTAATTAAATACGAAGATTATCTTCATTACGGTTCTGAGGTAAAAATAAAAGAAGCCGGAAAACTTTCTGTTGAAGGTAAAGAATATATCGTTCAGGATGGTGACATCATGCACTTTAGATTCAATGTATAAAAGAGAAAAATATTAAAGTTAGTTTGTAATAAAAAAGCGCTTCCATGAATTTGGGGGCGCTTTTTGCATTCAGGAGCTGGTAGTACTTTTTATAGTTAAGGTTACGCGGGATCATGCAATATATTACATTGCGGTTCCGCACAGTCTTCGCTAATTCTAAGACAACCCCCTGCGTAAAAACATTTTTTTAATCCACCAGCTATTGTTCTCAGCTCTTTTTTACTTAGTTTTTTCCCTTTGTAGAAATGATGATTTTTCATAGTTTAAAATTTAAATGAATTAGTTTTTAATGAACATAACAAATGCTTCCGGATGAGCGGAAGCATTTGTATTTTTGTATATTAGCTGCTATTGCAGCTCAATAGTAGGCTGGCACTGCGGTTCTGCGCAGGCCAAAGAAAATCTCTTACAGGTCAGATTACTTAGCAGGCACATTTCTTTTCCGCCGGTGATAACTCTTAATTGTTTTTTATTCAGTTTTTTTCCGTGGTTTAGGTTTTGATTTTTCATGCTATTTGATTTTTGGTTAAATAAGATTTTTCAGATTATGGTCTGCATATTTTTTGAGCACAGCCACTGGATATTGTGGTGCAGTTTCTTACATCATCAGGTGGATAAACCTCGCATGGAGGATCTGTGCATATCGTAGGCTGCATGCAGTCCATCATCCCTCCCTGAATAAATTTTAATTCCTTTTTGTTTAATTTTTTTCCCTTTGTTAAATTTTGATTTTTCATATAGTTTGATTTTTAGTAAGTTAGTATTGCGAATGTAAGAAAAATAAATGAAGTATATCACTGTATTTAGAAAAATAAGAATTGGTTTGTACGGAATTGTAAATGATTGACTGAAATAGGTGCGTTTAAAGCAATTTGGTAAAATTAAGAACAAACCTATTCTGTAACTTTGTATATTTGAATTTTACAAACCCAATGTTATGGAAAAAATAGCCCATACTTCACTGGAAGATTTCTATAGAGAAATGGCTTCAAAATTAGGCCAGGATCTGGAAAGTATTTTTCCCAAGGGTCTTCATAAAGATATTGGTCATTTCAATGTATTTGATATTGCCCAGACCATAGAAAAAGCAAAATCTACTTCTGAAATGCCCTATAATAGAAGGAGATATTATAAAATAAGTTTTATCAAAGGGAAGAACAGAGCAGAATATGCAGACAAGGTAATTTCTATACAACAGAATGCCCTGTTATTTGCCACTCCTAAAGTTCCTTACCACTGGATCCCTGAAGATCCTGAGCAGTCTGGAAGTTTCTGTGTATTTACGGAAGATTTCTTTATCAAAGATAAATCCTATTATAATCTTGAAGATCTGCCTATATTCCAGCCTGGAGGAGTTCCTGTATTCGAAATTGACGATGAGCTGGCAGAAGAAATAGAATATCTCTTTAAGAAAATAAAAAAAGAAATCAGTTCGGATTATATCTTTAAATATGACCTGATCAGAAATTATGTGCTGGAATTGATTCACTACGGACAAAAACTACAGCCGGCGACCAAAATATCTGCATTAAATGACGCTTCAATGAGAGTTGTTTCTCTGTTTATAGAGTTACTGGAAAGACAGTTCCCTATTGAATCTTCAGAACAGAGACTGCAGTTGAAAACAGCAAAGGATTATGCAGACAGACTGGCCGTACATGTTAATTATTTAAATAAAAAACTAAAAGATAATACAGGGAAAACCACTACAGAGCTAATCTCTGACCGGATCATTCAGGAGGCAAAAATTCTTTTAAGACAAACGAAATGGAATGTTTCTGAAATATCTTATGCCTTAGGCTTTGAAGAAATAGCCCATTTTTCAAACTTCTTTAAAAGGAAAACCTCTTTTACTCCTTTGGAATTTCGGTCATGATTTGAATTTTGCAAATTTCAGATTGATTCAAGCAAATATTGTATTCTCAAAAACCCTCAACTTTGTACCATCAAAATAATCAAAATAAAATGAACACAAAAATAAAAATAGCATTGGTAACCGGAGGAAGCCGTGGATTGGGGAAAAATTCTGCCCTTAAAATTGCTCAAAAAGGATTAGATGTCATCATCACTTACAGAAGCAATAAAGATGAAGCAGAAGCGGTAGTCAATGAAATAAGGGCTATAGGAAGAAATGCTGCAGCTTTTCAGTTGGATACAAAAGACATTAAGAACTTTGATCCCTTTGTAAAAGAAGTGACAGATCATTTACAGCAGAATACGGGAAGTACTCATATTGATTATCTTATTAATAATGCAGGAACAGCCTTATATTCGCCTATTACAGAAGTTACAGAAGAACAGCTGGATGATATTGTAGACATTCATTTTAAAGGAGTGTTTTTCTTAACCCAGAAATTTCTTCCCTTCATCAATGACGGAGGCGGAATTGTTAATATTTCCTCAGGATTAGCCAGATTTGCAACACCTGGATCATCTATTTACGGATCTGTCAAGGCCGGTGTAGAAATGCTTACAAAATATATGGCTAAAGAGCTTGGGGCAAGAAAAATTAAGGCCAATGTGGTGGCTCCGGGAGCTATAGAAACTGATTTTGGAGGAGGAAGAGTAAGAGATAATGAAGAAATTAATGCAATGGTTGCGGGGGCTACCGCTTTAGGAAGGGTGGGACTTCCTGATGACATCGGTGGAGTAGTAGCCTTTTTGTGTACTGAAGATGCACGATGGATCAACGGCCAGAGAATTGAAGCTTCAGGAGGAATGTTCTTATAAAGTTCTTTTTCCTATCTAATACAATCTTTTTACAGATAAAACTATGAAAATAATAAGAACCGGTCTGAAGAGGCAGGTTCTTATTATTTTTAATGGCATTCCGGCTCTATACATCCGGGATTATAATATTGACAGTGGGTTATTCTTTTTTAGCTAAAGCCGGTTGAATATTGAGAATAATTATTTTGCTTTTTTCACTAACTTTATTACCTGCAAAGTTACTAGCTATGATTAAAGATTTTTTCGACCAGTTTCCTTATATCCTTCTGGGCCTTGAAGGTCTCTATCTTGTGGGGATTATTTTTCTGGCCGCAAAAATTATTATGGATACCAGGAACACCAGCAAGACACTGGCTTATCTGATGCTGATTATCTTTCTTCCTGTTTTCGGAATTATCATCTACTTCGTTTTTGGAGTCAATTACAGAAAAAATAAATTCTATACATTTAAAATAGAACGTAATGAGCAGGTTTATAATGAAATAAGTACTTACATCCGTGAAACCCACTATAAAACACTGGAAAATCATAAAGGTGAAATAGACAATTTTCTTACGACGGTCAATTTTCTTTACAAAGCCGGCCATTCTCCATTATCAGAGGGTAACCATGCGGAGATCCTGATCAATGGAGAAGGTAAATTCGAAAAAGTTTTTGAGGTAATCAACAGGGCTGTTCATCATATTCATCTGGAGTATTATATTTATGATAATGACGATATAGGAAACAGACTTGCTGATGTTTTGATAAAAAAGGCATCAGAAGGGGTTAAAGTCCGTTTTTTATATGATGACATGGGAAGCGGGAAAATAGGGCGTACACTTTTGAAAAGACTGAAATCCGGAGGAGTGGAAATATCTCCCGTTAACAAAATTACCTTCAGGCTGCTTGCCAACAGGGTTAATTACCGGGATCACAGAAAGATTATTATTGTGGACGGTGAAGAAGTATTTACAGGAGGTATCAACGTTTCCGATAAATACATTAATCCCAATTCAAAGCAATATTGGAGGGATGTTCATCTCTATATTAAAGGCGAAGCTGCTTTTTATTTTCAGTTTTTATTTTTCAGTAACTGGATCTTTGCTACAGAAAAAATTCCCGAAATCTCCCAATTATATTTTGCCCATAAAAATAAAGAAGGGGGAACTTCACTTATTCAGACAGCAGCCAGCGGACCGGATACCAAACCTTCCATTATGCTCAGTACTGCTTCGGCGGTACTTGCTGCCAAAAAAAGAATATACATTGTTACCCCATATTTTATCCCGGTTGAAACGGTTCTGAATGCTATAAAACAGGCCGCTATTTCCGGAGTGGACGTAAGGCTGATGGTTCCTAAGTCCGGTGATTCCATCATCGTAAATGTTGCGGCTTACTCTTATTATGACGAGCTTTTAGAAAGCAAAGTAAGGGTTTTCTTTTATAAAAAAGGTTTCCTTCACGCCAAAACCATGATTATAGATGATAACTTTTCATCTGTAGGAACAGCCAATATGGATGTCAGAAGTCAGGAACTGAACTTCGAAGTCAATGCGCTGGTTTTCGACCGGGCAATCAACAAAACTCTTGAAGAATTGTTTCATCAGGATATGAAAGACTGTGAAGAAATTCATCTTAGTACATGGAGAAAAAGATCAAAGGCCAAAGTTTTCTTCGAACATCTGGCCAGGCTGCTTTCTCCGCTGATATAGAAATTAAAGTTTAGACAGATTTTCAAGTGCTTTTTCCAGAGTTTCCTGTTTTTTTGCGAAACATAGTCTGATTACATGATCGTTTCTTTTCTGTTTATAAAAAGATGAAAACGGAACACTTGCCACTTTATGATTGATGGTCAGCTCTGAAGCGAAGTCAAAATCATTTTTATCAGAAATTCTGTCGTATTTAACAGCTTGAAAATAAGTCCCTTCACAATCCAAAAGCTCAAAAGAAGTTCCGGAGAGTCCGTTTCTCAGGAAATCTCTTTTTTCCTGGAAAAACTGATTCAGATGAATGTAATGCTCATCATTTTTCATATACTCAGCCAAAGCAAGCTGAACAGGGGTGTTCACACAGAAAACATTAAACTGATGGACTTTTCTGAATTCATCTGTTAAATTCTTCGGAGCAGCGCAATAACCCACTTTCCAGCCTGTAATATGGAATAGCTTTCCGAAAGAGGCAACTAAAAGACTTCTTTCTTTAAGCTCAGGATATTTGCAGATGCTTAAATGCTGTTTCCCGTCAAAAACAATATTTTCATAAACTTCATCACTTAAAATTAAAATGGAAGTACCTTTTACCAACTGAATAAGTTCCTGAATATCATTTTCATTTAAAATTCTTCCTGACGGATTGTTCGGGTTGTTGAGGATGATCATTTTTGTTTTGTCACTGATCAGATTTTTTACCGCATTCCAATCAATATTATAATCAGGAGCTTTCATTTCAAAACGTTTTACAAGACCACCAAAAAGTTCTACTGTAGGTTCATAGCAGTCATAGGCCGGTTCAAAAATGACCACTTCGTCATCTTTTTTGATAAACGTGGCAATAGCTGTAAAAATAGCCTGAGTTCCCCCGGCAGTAACTGTTATTTCAGAATCAGGATGATAAACTGCCTGATGACTGTTTTCGATCTTTCTGGCAATCTCTTCCTTTAGTCCTATCATTCCACCTAGCGGAGCATATTGATTAAACCCTTTTTTTATAAAATCATCTACATAATTCAGCAATTCAGGATCCGGCATATAATCCGGGAATCCCTGCGAAAGGTTAATAGCCTCATTTTCGTTGGCAAGCTGTGTCATTTGGCTGAAAATAGTAGTTCCTACATCAGAAAGTTTGGAAAGAGGAAGTTGTATCATTAAAGCATATTTTTACTTACCTCGAATTTAATTCATTTTTTGCAATCATAAATCAAAAATTATTTAAAACAGGGGAATTCCATAAAAGCAGCTTGTTTTATCTGTGCTCAAAAGAGGAATTGGAACCGGATTTGTGTGAATGTCCGCGAGGGAAATAAGGAAGGTTTTTATTGGGAGTAAATTAAATGGCAGTAATCCTTTAAAAATAAAAAGATTTTATGAAGTTGTTGAGATAACCTTTGTGAATTCGTCAAAACTCTCAGAATTCTTTCTAAGGATATAAATGATGTTATTTTTAGTTGCAGTTATTTTAAATATAAATCAAATTTCAGGTATATTGCCACTAGTATGTCACTTTTTGTTGAATACTATGAAAATAAGGCGGTGATTGATAATAGAACATTCCATAATGAATAAATTTGAGAAAAAATGGATCTTAAAATTCGCGTAATTTTATGCAATTTCGTACTTTTGTATGTTTGCTGAAATCATATATGTCACAAGAAATAAATCCAACCTACTCAGAAGATAATATCAGAACCCTTGATTGGCAGGAACATATCCGCCTGCGTCCCGGAATGTATATCGGGAAGCTTGGCGATGGTTCGTCTGCCGATGATGGTATTTATATCCTGCTCAAAGAGATCCTGGACAACTCCATTGATGAGTTCAGGATGAGATCAGGGAAAAGAATTGAAATAAAAGTGGACGAAGGCAAAGTTACGATTCGTGACTTTGGTCGTGGTATCCCGCTTGGAAAAGTAGTAGATGCTGTTTCCAAAATGAATACCGGAGGTAAGTACGACAGTAAGGCATTTAAAAAATCTGTCGGATTGAATGGGGTGGGTACCAAGGCGGTGAATGCACTTTCTGAATACTTCAGAGTACGCTCTTTCCGTGATGGTAAAATGAAAGTAGCCGAATTCTCCCGTGGTATTATCACAGAAAATTTTGATGAAAAGGATACCTCGGACAGAAATGGTACAGAGATTTCCTTTGTTCCTGATGGAGATATCTTCCTGCACTTTAAATACCGTAAAGAGTATATCGAAAGAATGCTCCGTAACTATGCGTACCTGAATCCGGGACTGAAAATTATCTTCAACGGAGAAACCTATTTT
Source organism: Chryseobacterium sp. 14P4.3.2 (assembly GCF_057799275.1). Lineage (NCBI taxonomy): Bacteria > Pseudomonadati > Bacteroidota > Flavobacteriia > Flavobacteriales > Weeksellaceae > Chryseobacterium > Chryseobacterium sp. 14P4.3.2. The sequence continues at coordinate 17,745 of NZ_JBYOKO010000024.1, read as the reverse complement.
TCTGAAAATGGTCTTAAGGATCTCCTTGAAGAAGAGATGGAAAGCGATGTTCTTTATCCGATTGTTCATTTGAAAGACGAGGATATTGAAGTGGCAATTACCCATTCTGACAAGTCTCAGATGGAAACCTACTTCTCGTTCGTAAACGGACAGAATACAACGCAGGGAGGTACACACCTTAATGCATTTCGTGAAGCATATGTAAAAACGATTCGTGAATTCTTTAATAAAAGTTTTGACGCTTCTGATATAAGAAAGTCTATCATTGCCGCTATTTCGATTAATGTTGAAGAACCGGTTTTCGAATCTCAGACCAAAACCAAACTGGGATCTAATGATATGGGGCCAAACGGACCTACGGTAAGAACATTTATAATCGATTTCCTTAAAGGAAAACTGGATAATTTCCTGCACAAAAACCCGGAAATCGCGGATGCAATTCAACGGAAAATATTAATTTCTGAAAGAGAGAGAAAAGAACTTTCCGGAATTCAGAAACTGGCAAGAGAAAGAGCTAAAAAAGTGTCTCTTCACAATAAAAAGCTTCGTGACTGCAGACAGCACTATAACGATCAGAAAGCAGAAAGAAAAGGAGATACACAGATTTTCATTACCGAGGGGGATTCTGCATCAGGATCCATCACAAAGTCCAGAGACGTAGAAACACAGGCGGTATTCTCCCTGAAAGGTAAGCCCCTGAACTGTTATGGTCTTACCAAAAAAGTAGTGTACGAAAATGAAGAATTCAACCTCCTTCAGGCGGCTTTAAATATTGAAGAAAGCCTGGAAGATCTGAGATATAACCATGTTATTATCGCAACTGATGCCGATGTGGATGGGATGCACATCCGTCTGTTGATGATTACTTTCTTCCTGCAGTTCTTCCCGGATCTGATCAAAAACGGTCACCTTTATATTCTTCAGACTCCTCTGTTCAGGGTGAGGAATAAGAAAGAAACAAGGTACTGCTACTCAGAGGCTGAAAGGGTAAAAGCGTTAAATGAACTTGGGAAAAACCCTGAAATAACACGATTCAAAGGATTGGGAGAGATTTCTCCGGATGAATTTAAACATTTCATCGGCCAGGATATCCGTCTTGAACCTGTAGTACTGGGGAGAGATCAGACAATAGAACAGCTGCTAGAATTTTATATGGGCAAGAATACACCGGACAGACAGTTATTTATTCTGGAAAATTTGGTAGTGGAAGATGATACGGCAATTGATAAAAAACAGATACTTGATGAAATAGAAAATTAGTAAACTGATAAAACCAAAGAGCAAATGAGATTAAGTAACCGTAATAAAGCATCAGTTTATAATTCTCTAAGCACTCTGCTCCTGATGATAGCAGTGTTTGGAATCGTTATATTTATGGCCAACAGGTATAGATTTAACGCATTAGGAAATGAGAGTTATTTACTGATTATTGTTCCCGCTTTGCTGCTGATTATTTTTTATATCAGCGGACGGCAGATTTTTGAATATGACAGTGACGGAGAAGCACTGAATTTTAAAAACAGGAATATTATTCCTTTTTTAAGCAAACCACTCCATGATGAATTTCCTAAATATAAGTTGATAAAATATGATGTAGTCAGTATTTTCTTTTTCAAAAGATTATACATCACTGTTTCAAGTAAAAACAGTGGTTCTACGATGCTGAAGTATCAGATCTCTTATCTGACCAGAAAAGAAGTAAATGATTTAAAACTCTCTCTGAATAAAGTAGTGAAAGCTAATAAAGAGAAAAACGATTAAAAACAAATGACGACAGAAGAACATTCGCATGAGGGTGACAGCTTAAAGAAAGTTTCCGGACTTTATAAAGACTGGTTTCTGGATTATGCTTCCTATGTAATTTTGGATAGGGCTATCCCTTCGGTGTATGACGGGCTAAAGCCTGTTCAGCGAAGAATCATGCACTCAATGCGGGAACTGGAAGACGGCCGTTACAATAAGGTAGCCAATGTGGTAGGGAATACAATGAAATATCACCCTCATGGTGATGCTTCCATTACAGATGCCATGGTGCAGATCGGACAGAAAGAGCTATTGATAGATACCCAGGGAAACTGGGGAAATATCTATACAGGAGACTCTGCTGCTGCTGCAAGATATATTGAAGCAAGACTTACCCCTTTTGCTTTGGAAGTAGTTTTTAATCCTAAAACTACGGAATGGACAAAATCATACGACGGAAGAAATAATGAACCCGTTGATTTACCGGTAAAATTTCCTTTGCTTCTTGCACAGGGAGTAGAAGGTATTGGTGTAGGGCTTTCTACGAAAATACTCCCACACAACTTTAATGAACTGATTAATGCTTCAGTAGCCTATTTAAAAGGAAAGAAATTTGAGCTGTTTCCTGATTTCCTTACAGCCGGTTATCTGGATGTATCCGAATATAATGACGGTCACAGAGGAGGTAAGGTAAGAGCAAGAGCGAGAATTACCCAAACAGATAAACATACTCTGGTTATCTCTGAACTTCCATATTCAAAGACCACTACTGATCTTATTGATTCTATCCTTAAAGCCAATGAAAAAGGAAAGATCAAAATCAAAAAAATAGAGGATAATACCTCAGATAAGGTAGAAATTCTGATTCATATTCATAATGATGTTTCTCCGGATAAGACGATTGATGCTTTATACGCATTCACAGACTGTCAGGTGACAATTTCTCCGAATGCGTGTGTAATCGTGGGAGATAAACCAATGTTTATGAATGTTTCCGATATTCTGAAAATGAATACGGATCATACAGTTTCATTGCTTAAAAAGGAACTGGAAATAGAGCTTCATGAGCTTCAGGAAAGCTGGCATTTCTCTTCCCTGGAAAGGATCTTTATCGAAAACAGAATCTATCACGATATTGAAGAAGTAAAAACCTGGGAAGACGTAATAAAAACGATCGATGCAGGATTAAAACCTCATACCAAACATCTTTTAAGAGCAGTAACGGAAGAAGATATTTTAAAGCTGACGGAAATCAGAATTAAGAGAATCTCAAGATTTGACTTAGATAAATTCAAAGAAAATATTGCCGCTCTTGAAGGTAAAATAGAGCAGGTGAAATACCATCTTGCCAATCTGATAGCTTATGCTATTGATTATTATCTGAATATCCAGAAAAAGTACGGAAAAGATAAGCAGAGAAAAACTGAACTTAGAATTTTTGATACCATTGATGCTACAAAAGTAGCCGTGGCCAATGAAAAATTCTATGCAAACTTTGAAGAAGGCTTCATAGGAACTTCTCTTAAGAAAGATCAGTACCTGTTCGACTGTTCAGATATTGATGATATCATTACTTTCAGAAAAGACGGAAGTATGAAAGTGGTAAAAGTAGAAGCCAAAACATTTATTGGTAAAGATATTCTTCATGTGGCCATCTGGAAGAAAAATGATAAAAGGACGGTCTATAATATGATCTACCGTGAGGGGAGAGAAGGACCTTATTACATGAAGCGTTTTTCTGTAACAGGAGTAACCCGAAACACAGATTATCCGTTAGCTTCAGATAAAAAAGGATCAGAAACTCTTTATTTTTCGGCTAATCCAAATGGTGAAGCAGAAACAGTATCAGTACTTTTAAAACCAAATCCCAGAATCAGGAAGAATAAAATGGAGGTCAATTTCTCTGATCTTACCATCAAAGGGCGTGATTCCAAAGGAAACCTGGTGACCAAATATGCTGTAAAAAAAGTGGATATGAAGGAGGAAGGCGTTTCTACCCTGGCTCCAAGAAAGATCTGGTTTGATGATACAGTAAGAAGGCTCAATGCTGATGCAAGAGGTACATTACTAGGAAACTTTAAAGGAGACGACAAAATTCTGACGATCAATACCAACGGTGAAGTAAAACTGATCTCTTTTGATTTAGGAAATCGCTTTGATGATGAGTATCTGGTATTGGAAAAATGGAGACCTGAACAGCCCATTACCTGTATTTACTATGACGGGGAGAAAGATATTTATTTTATAAAGAGATTCTTACTGGAAAATACGGTGAATATACAAACCTTCATGCCATCCGAACATCCGAAATCATTCATTGAGAATGTAGTCGTAGCCAACAATGTTACAGCTGAAATTATTTTTGCAAAAGATAAAGGTAAGGATCGTGATCCTGAAACTATAAATATTGATGAATTTATTGCGGTGAAAGGAATAAAGGCAATAGGAAATCAGTTTACAAAATTTAAAGTAAAAACAATTAATATTACTATTCCTGAACCTGTAGAAGAAGAACCTGAAATATATGAAGATCCGGAACCGGCTGGTGATGGAGACGAGGAAGGAGGGATCATCGGAGACTTGTTCCAGGGAGATGAAAACAGCGAAACTGAATAAAAGCAAAATATCTTGAAAAAAAGTTTATTCCCTGCAATATTACTGGCCGCTTTATTCATGTTCTCCTGTAAAGAAAAAAAGACTGTAGAAACTAAAATTGAGAAAAAACAGAATACTGAAATTAATGCCACTGACCCTATTCCGGAAGAGGAAGAAGAAGAGGTGAAAAAAAGTGATCTGGATTATGAAGCAGTAGACAAAAACAGTTTTAAGAAATGGGAAGGTGAATATAGTGTTGATTATAAAGACTATGCCGGAGAAGGAAATTCTGTAGTCAAGGCAAAATTAAAGCTGGGTGGTCCTGATGACAGTAACCTTTGGATCTGGTGGGAAAGCCCAAATGAAAAAAACAGTGATACCATCAGTGTTTATGGAAGTTTTGGTAAAATGGATGCCGGTAACAGCAAGATCATATTTTTGCCGGAAATAATTTCAGGAGATGATCATGGTATTGATGTACACTTTTACCTTTATGAAGACCATAATAAGTACTACATTAAGTCTCAGATGATTCCATCGGAAAATGGTGCAATAAGGAAAGTTCCGATTCAAAAAATAAAATAGAAAACATAAAATGGATATAGTTGTTTTAATTACTATTGCAGCCACGTGTATTTTTAGTTACATGGGGTTCAATAATATAGCATTATTTGAAAAATATAAATTCAACGTTGGGGCAATTACCAACCGAAAAGAATATGTAAGACTTATCAGTTCTGCATTTTTACATGCAGACTTTATGCATTTGTTTTTCAATATGCTTTCCCTGTACTTTTTTCAGGGAGTGGTTATCAGCTTTTTTGGAGAAACAGGCTTTTTGATTATTTATTTCGGGGCCATGATCCTGGGGAATTTATTTAGCTTACAGATTTATAAAAAACAACCTTGGTATTCTGCAATAGGAGCATCCGGTGCGGTTTCAGGAATCATTTTTGCATCCATAGCAATGGCACCCAATGAAATCAGTGTTAACTTTTTGCCGGGATGGCTGTTTGGAACACTCTATTTCGGATACTCCGTATACATGATGCTGAATCCGAAGCAATGGGATAATCTTGGCCATGCTGCTCACCTCGGAGGAGCCTTTTTCGGACTGATTTATTCTATCGCCATGCATCCGCAGCAGGCTATAAGCAATATGCTCTTCCTGGGGATAATGTCGCTTCCGCTGGTCTATCTGGGATACCAGATTTTTATCCGGAAACGAATAGGATAAAAGACTATTTTTAATTAAAACATCAAAACCAATGAACACATCAGAGTTAAATAGTTTCATCGTGATACTTATCTATGGTTCATTGGTTTTGCTTTCTCTGCTCAAGCTGGCCAATCCTTTAAAGGTAAACAGAAAAGCCAATTTCTGGTTTGGTCTTTTCCTCTTTCTGTGGTCCACTTTCTGGATAGATGAAATACTGTTTTTAATTACACATTCCGTAGTAGAGTTCCACTCCCTGTTTCTGGTTCGCTTTATTCAGTTTCTGACTCCGGTTTTCTTTTATTTCAGTGTCTTATTTAATACCAACCCTTCTTTTAGGTTTAAAATTACAGATCTTAAATTTCTGCTTTTTCCTGCAGGCTTTCTTATATGTCTTACAGCTTCTGCTTTAGGATATACAACTCCTTTTGAATATTTGAGCATTATGCTTATTCTGATTCAGGCACTGTTTTATACAGGCTTATCTTATATTACGATCAAAAAGCATAAAAAGAAGATTCAGCAGTTTTCTTCGAACACAGAAGGAATTAATCTGAACTGGCTGGAGTACATTATTCTGGTCCTTCTTCTGGTGAATATTACCTACATTATTTACAATCTATTTTATGATCCCAAGTCCTTGAACTTCTTTATCAACACTGTCTTTTTAGGAGTCATTTACTTTGTAGGATATTATTCTCTTAAGCAAAAAGAAATCTATCCTTTAGAAGAGAAACAGCGCGAAGAACTGATCTCTATTAATGAAAATCCGGATTCGGAAGAAATCAAAAGAAAGTTGATTTCAGATGAAGAATTATTTAGGATCAAAACATTGCTGGAAGCACTTATGAGTATCCAAAAACCCTATCTTGACAGTGAACTGAACCTTATTAAACTTGCAGAAACAGTGTCCGTTTCCAGTCATCATCTTTCCTATGTAATCAATACAGGTTTTGGTAAGAATTTCTTCCAGTATGTCAATGAATTCAGAGTGGAATATGCCAAAAAGCTTCTGAAAGAAAATGACAGCAGATTGTCTATTCTGGGGATTGCCTATGAGTCAGGATTCAACTCCAAGACATCCTTTAATACAACCTTCAAAAAATTGACGGGTCAAACTCCTTCTGAGTTTAAAAGAATAAGTTCCGGATTATAAAGTTTAACTTTTTTCTATTGACAACGTTTTGTTTTTCAGGAAATTAATGAATTTCTATAGGGGGCTTTAAAATCAGTTCGTTCAGATAATATGGAACATTAAACCTTTCTTCCGATCATAGATTTGTACCATAAATTTAACCTTATGGATTCTAAAAAATCATATGCTGTGGTCACGGGAGCAAGTCAGGGATTGGGAAAAGCTTTTGCTGAAAACCTGGCCATGAAAAATTTCAATCTTATTTTGGTAAGCCTTCCAAACCAAAACCTGAAAGAACTTTCACAGGAGCTTGAAAAAAATTACCCTATCAAAGTTCATTATTACGAAACGGACCTTTCAATCCATGAAAATGTAATGAAACTTACGAAGTGGCTTAATCAGTCTTTTGATATTCATATTCTAATCAATAATGCCGGCCTGGGAGGAACCAAAAAATTCACAGAGGCAACATCAGATTATATCAATATGATTCTTCAGGTGAATGTAACGGCTACTTCACTCATTACACATCAGCTTCTTCCTAATCTTTTAAGACAGCCTGAAGCTTACATCTTAAACGTATCCAGTATGGCAGCTTTTTCTCCAATTGGTTTTAAAACAGTATATCCGGCATCCAAATCCTTTATTCATTCATTCTCCAGAGGGCTGCATGAAGAATTAAAAGATACAAATGTCTTTGTAAGTGTAGTGAATCCCGGAGCGATGAAAACTAATGCAGATGTTTGTAAAAGAATTGAAAAACAAGGAATAATGGGAAGGCTGACTCTTTTGAATCCGGATAAAGTAGCTTCTTACTGTATACATCAGCTATTTAAAAAAGATTCCGTAATTATGGTTAACCCAATAAGCTGGCTCGTGATGAAAATAATACCCATATGGATAAAGCTCCCATTGATGACCCAGGCGATAAAAAGAGAAATTGAAGCATGAAAAAAGTTTTTGTAACCGGAGCTACAGGACTTCTGGGAACCAATGTCGTTATTAAACTGTTAAAAGATGATTATTCTGTTATTGCTCTGGTGCGTAAGAAAAGCAGCTGGCTGGGCGAAGAAAATGAAAATCTTAAACTGATAGAGGGAGATCTTTTCTCAGATCTGTCATTCTATTTAGAAAAAGTGTATTGTGTGATTCACATTGCCGCAGAAACCCGGCAGCATCTTTTGTTTTACCAGGACTATAAGAAGGTAAATGTGGATGCTGTACAGAATTTATCCATACAGGCTGAGAAATCCGGTGTACAGAAATTTATTTTTATAAGCTCGGCAAATACGTTAGGATATGGATGCAGAAGGCATCCCGGAAATGAACAGGAAGACCAAAAATATCCCTTTACCCGATCCTTGTATGCCCAAAGTAAAATGGAAGCAGAAAACTACCTTTTACAGACCTGTAATAACATGGAAATAATCATCCTGAATCCTACCTTTATGATTGGAGCTTACGACAGCAAACCGAGTTCCGGGAAAATTATATTCTGGACGTGGAAGAAGAAATTGGTTTTCTACCCGAAAGGAGGTAAAAATTTTGTGCATGCTGGAGATGCTGCCAATGGAGTAATAAAAGCGGTTGAAATAGGGAAAAGTGGCGAGAAATACCTTTTAGCTAATGAAAATCTAAGTTATCGGGATTTTTTCAGGAAGGTGAATATCATTACCCATCAAAATCCGGTTATAATTCCTATTCCCAACACAATACTTAATGTTCTGGGATTAGTAGGAGAGGGTTTAAGAAAGTTGAATATAAAAACAAATCTGAGTATTTCAAATATGAAAGCACTTCAGGTCCATAATTATTATACCAACCGGAAATCAGTAGAAGAGCTTAAATTAAAGTACCAATCAATAGATAAGGCAATAAAAGATGCTGTTGAATACTTTAAGCGTATTGAATAGACTAACCACTTTCAACAATTTTCCATAACCTTTGCCATTTTGAAGAAATCTGATCACTCCTATAAGAATAGCTTCATTGAGAATTAATTGCCACGAATAGCTTTTGCTGGTTTAAAGGCTTTCGTGGCAATTATAAAAACACATTTAATTTGAAAAATTTACCAAAGCTTTTTCTAAGGTTTCTACAAAATTAACATGTTTCATTTTATTACTTTCAAAAATAAACTCCTTTATACTTTTACTTTCGTATTTACTGAAATTACCTATAATAACCAGACCGATACGATAGTTTGAGAATTTTTGAAGAATTTCTCCTGCTATTTTAGTTTTTAAATCAAAAAATTCTGGAGTGAGGTTTTTTTCATAAAGAATTACCTTATCATAGCCCTGGTAATAGATATTTCCCATAAAATCCAATCCGTCCTCCGGCGACTGAATAAGCATTTCATCAGAAATAACTTCGGCTATTTTGATATCATTGATGGTGTGCGATTTGATAATCATAGTCTTATTGAGTCGTTTTATATTAAAATATACTTATTTCCTTCCAAAAATAAACCGGTCATTCTCCGATAGATCCTTTAATAATTGGGCATCAGAAAAATACTGATAAAGTTCCAGGCTTTCTGGTCCCAGTTTCTGATTGATTTCTAAAAACAAAAGCCCATCAGCATTCAGATGCTTTTTAGCATCTTCTGAAATCTTTCTGTAAAAGATCAAAGCATCGGAAGTAGGAGAGAAAAGAGCCATTTTAGGTTCAAATTCTTTTACCGAGTCGGCAATCTCAATTTCTTCCTCTATTCCTATATAAGGTGGATTTGAAATGATAATATCATAACTTTCTGTCAGTTCAAAATTGAGATAATCAGCATGAATAAAGTTGACTTCCATTGAGTGGTAGTCAGCATTTTTACGGGCTGTTTTCAATGCTTTTTCTGAAAAATCAACCGAAGAAACCTGAGCGGCGGGAAAATGTTTCTTTAAAACCAGAGGAATCACACCACTTCCGGTTCCTATATCCAGAATCTTTATATCCTGTCTTTTTAACTTTTTAATTTCCTGAATGGCAAATTCAAGCAGTTCTTCCGTTTCCGGACGGGGAATGAGGACATTTTCATCTACAAAAAATGTCATGCCGTAGAATTCAGTCTCACCCAGAATTTGCTGGTAAGGCTTTCCGGTCTTTAGCTCATCAATCAGGTTAATCAGTTGTTTTTCATCATCGGTTAAAAGTTCCTGATCAGAAAATTTTCTTTGTTGAAACTGATCAAGGCCTACGATCTTATGGATAAACAGAGAGGACAGAAAAGCGCTTTCCGACTCAGTATAAAGGTCGGAAAGTTCTGTTTTGAAATGTTTTTTATATGCTGTAACCGTCATCTATCTTGTGAAAACCAGTTTTGTGTCTGTAGATTTTTCATCATCAATTCTATAGCCTTCATAGTTGAATGCCTTTACATCGTCCAGTGTCTGGGCATTGGTCTCTGCACAGAATCTCACTACAAGACCTCTTGCGTGCTTGGTATACACTACAATCGTTTTCAGTTTTCCTTCTTTTAATTCATAAAAATCAAAATCAATAACGGTATGATTAAGCTTTTTTCTGTCGATTACTTTTCCGTACTCATTACTGGCAAGATGAAGCAGGACTTCTCCTTTTTTCATTTCAGAATTGAGCTGTTCGGTTATTTTTTCTCTCCAGAATTCATATAAATTTTTATACGTATCAAATTTAAATGGGCGCCCCATTTCCAGTCTGTAAAGCATCACTTTATCAGAAGGCTTCAGCAGACCGTATAATCCGGATAGCATCCTGTAATTTTTTTGCAGATAATCTACAGCCTCTTTATTCAGAGTTTTAGCATCAAGTCCTCTGTAGACCTCTCCTGTAAAAGCAAACATTGCCGGTGTAGATTCTTTAGCCGTAGGTTTTGATTTCCATCTTTGGTTTCTTTCCCAGTTTTCATCAGCCAGTTTTGCTGATATTTCCATTAATTCGGAAAGATATTTAGGCGATTTTTCTTTTAAATAAGTTTGTATAAATGCTGCTTCTTCAATGAATTTTGGAGTCGTAGGTTTCAACAGATCAGTGGTGTTTTCTACGTTCATTAATTTCGCAGGAGACGTTATAATTTTCATAATTTTAAAATACAGATAAATGTTTAATATCAATAAAATTCATCATCATGAGAGACACAAAGTCAATCATAAAATGGCAGATGATCAGAATTTTAATGTTTGAATACGCTTTATAAAACAGCGCAAAAACGATTCCAATAAAGAAAGGGACAATCACCTGGCCTATGGTTCCGTAAGTACTGTGAAGAATTCCAAACAAAATGGCTGAGACAAGGACTCCTAAAAGCGGACTGTTGTATATCTTTTCAATCCTGGGCTGTATATAGCCGCGCATCAGAAACTCTTCTACAGCACCCGCTGTAAAGCATGTAAAAATAATTAAAAAATAATTATTCTTAAAAATTGATGAGAGCTGAGAAAGCTTATCACTCATATTTTCCTGAATCAAAAGATGAAGTACCACATTAATACATCCTCCGCCTATAAGACAGATAAAATATAAGCCAATGATAGCTTTTATATAGAATGCTATAGGATATTTCTTTTCTTCTTTAAACAAAAAAGAGCCTTTCTCAATACAATAGGTGTATAAAAATGTAATAAGTAGAATAATCCATATTGCAATTCTGGTGAGAAAAAAACTGACTGCTGTAATACCCTTTATTCCTGTAATCATATTGATAACAGGGAAAATATAAAGCATTGCTGCAGCTAAAAGTACAAAAGTCAGTAAAATTCCTACAGAATATTTCCCATTACTCGCCATATTTCCCATCTATACACAGAAAATTTTCCATTCTTCACTCTCCATATCTACCTTTCCACTTAAATAATTCCTTTTCCCTGACGGATTATTTCAGGTTCTCCCGAGGTTAGATCCACAATAGTAGAAGCTATATTATCACCGTATCCTGAATCAATAACAATATCTACAAGATGGTCATATTTCTCAGCGATCAGTTCCGGGTCTGTAGAATATTCAATGATTTCATCATCATCTCTGATGGAGGTTGAAGCAATAGGATGTCCTAATTTCTCTACAATAAGCTGAGGAATCGGGTGATCCGGAACACGGATACCAATTGTTTTATGTCCTTTATAGGCTAATGGTAAACTTTTGTTGGCTTCAAGAATAAAAGTGAAGGGCCCTGGAAGATGGCTTTTCAAAAACCTGAAGACTGAAGTATCAATAGGTCTTGAGAAGTCAGAAAGATGGCTTAAATCATTACAGATTATTGAGAATTTTGCCTTTTCCAGTTTCATTTTTTTCAATTGAGCCAGTTTTTCCATAGCTTTTATATCAAAAATGTTACAGCCTAAGGCATAAATTGTATCCGAAGGATAGATAATCAGTCCGCCGTTATTTAAAGTTTTAATAACCTCATTCACAAGATTTTCCTGTGGGTTGTCCGGGTAAATTTTTAATATCTTTGCCATAAAACAAAGATACAAATAATAAAATAGTTTTTATAAAAGTCCTTTATTTAAAAGAAAAATTAGGATTTTTGAGAAATATTCGTACCTTTGCAATCCAATATCGCGGGATGGAGCAGTAGGTAGCTCGTCGGGCTCATAACCCGAAGGTCATCGGTTCGAGTCCGGTTCCCGCTACTAAGTTAGTGCTTTCGGTAAGCACTCTAAAGATACACCGCGGGATGGAGCAGTAGGTAGCTCGTCGGGCTCATAACCCGAAGGTCATCGGTTCGAGTCCGGTTCCCGCTACTAAGTTAGTGCCTTCGGTAGGCACTCTAAAGATACACCGCGGGATGGAGCAGTAGGTAGCTCGTCGGGCTCATAACCCGAAGGTCATCGGTTCGAGTCCGGTTCCCGCTACTAAGTTAGTGCCTTCGGTAGGCACTCTAAAAATACACCGCGGGATGGAGCAGTAGGTAGCTCGTCGGGCTCATAACCCGAAGGTCATCGGTTCGAGTCCGGTTCCCGCTACTAAGTTAAGTGCTTTCGGTAAGCACTCTAAAGATACACCGCGGGATGGAGCAGTAGGTAGCTCGTCGGGCTCATAACCCGAAGGTCATCGGTTCGAGTCCGGTTCCCGCTACTAAGTTAGTGCCTTCGGTAGGCACTCTAAAGATACACCGCGGGATGGAGCAGTAGGTAGCTCGTCGGGCTCATAACCCGAAGGTCATCGGTTCGAGTCCGGTTCCCGCTACTAAGTTAAGTGCTTTCGGTAAGCACTCTAAAAATACACCGCGGGATGGAGCAGTAGGTAGCTCGTCGGGCTCATAACCCGAAGGTCATCGGTTCGAGTCCGGTTCCCGCTACTAAAGAAAGAGAATCACATGGTGGTTCTCTTTCTTGTTTTAGTATTTAGGATCGGTTTCAGATCTATTTTTGTACAAAAATACTGTGCGGAATAAGAATGTCATCACCTTCTCTTCCATATTGTGGGACAATAAATCCTTTAGGCTCATATCGGTTGGTACCCGAATTATAATACCAATTTGCACATCCGCTTATCTGTAGTTTGATGTGATAGATGTGATCATAAGCTGCTTCCTGAAATTCGCCAAAATCAGGCAGAGATCGATGAAGATCATCCAGCTCCTGACCATAGGCATCATGTAATCTCATAGCTTCTGTACATGCTTCCTGATAAGACAGCTTGTACTGATGGCTTAGAATAAAGATAATATTCAGACTTTCTGTATCTATTTCAAGCTCTTTTTTCAGCGAAGCAAAGTCATTCTGAATCACAATTATCAAAGACAGCAATTCTCTACAGCGCTGCACAATAGGATGATTGTAAACATGAACAGGCAATGCAAAATCAGTAGCAGGGTCTATAAGATCTCCATAAGGCCACATGCCGATGGAATATTTCCGGAAGTTAAGATAATGCGGGAGCAGAGGATAGGTTCTGGTTTCAGCTTGCTTGAAAGGTATTTCCTCAGCCATACCATACATGATGAATTCATAAAAATTAATGGATACACGCTCGATCCAGAATTGAGGCATTCCATTGGCAATCCACTCTTTTCTTGCCTGTGCCATTTGCCGCAGAATTCCAATCTCACCCGGTAGAGGCTCGTCACCCATCATTACTTCATAAACCCGATCAGCCATGACTTTCAGCTCTTTTGCCGGTGTTAATCCAAAATAGTCATCAAAAATTGTGATATAGATCATCAGCCTTGCACAGGGGCGCATACGTTCTATGCTGTCACAGGTAGGATTCATATAAGTGGCAACCCGGGATAGAAATTGGGGCTTGCATCTTTTTATTCCCTCTTCAGAAATAAAAGTATAGTCATCATCATACCAGCTTTTTTCTTCCTCATCAAAGGCATTGGCAATAGGACTGTTTACGGTTGGCCACGGGTAATGACATTGAGGGACTATTAATTCTTCTCTCATGGGTTTAATTTTTTTATTTTTAATAAAATTAACTGATGATATTATATTTGATCCAGCTTTTCTTTTAATTCTCTTGCCTCCGGAAAGTCCATCGCATTATAACGATCCAGCTTTGTAGATATGTTTTTCCATCCACTAAGAACCATACTCATATAGTGTACCCAGTTCACGACTGCATCCTGCCATATACCAAAATCCGGAAGAGAAGCTTGTAATTCTATGAATTCTTTCAGATCTTCATTATGAAGGCGTAAGTCTTCAAGACAGGCTTCTTTCAGAGACATTTGACGTTCATGCTGAATTACCTTTACAATATTGTAATAGATACTGTCTGTTGCCTCATCTTTTAATACAGACTGTACCTCATTGAAAAAAGTAACCAGATGGCAGGCCAGAGTCTGCAGACGGATGATCACCGGATGATCGTGTATTTCCTGTGGAAGCGTGATCCCAGTTTCCACTTCTGTAAGCTGCAGAAAGGGATAAAGGCATATAGAATTTTCACGAAGGGCAATACATTCGTTCACGCTGGGATAAGTTTTATTGTGCTTATATTTTAATTCGGTTTCCAACCCTATAAAGTATCTGCTGATCATTTGTGTAAAGCGGGAGACCGATTCCTCTGGAATGAAGTCTAACAGCTCTTGTCTCAATGAGGCTAGCATAGGACCTAAAGGTATTCCTGAATCTGCAGCATTAATTTCACCTTTCAGGATTGCAATAGATTGGGCATGTACATGTCCAATATCTTTTGGATTACTTTCTTCGTAAAGATCATCATTATACAGGGTCCAGAGCATCAGCCTGCAGATGGGTTTGAATCTTTCCGGTGATGCTGTTGGAAACCACTGGGCTGCAATATGAGCCGTTTTTGTTTTTTTGTACTTTTTCCGGAGATTGGGGTTTTGTTCATAGAGCCACAAATACTCTCCGTCAATCCATTGTTTTTCAGTGATTTCCTGCAATTGTTCGGCGTTCGGGTTTTTTAGTGTTGGGAAAGGGTACCTGAATTGCTTGTGAAGAAGTTCAAGGGTACTAAAATTTTCATTGTTCATGTGTAAGTGTTTTAGTTTTGATACTAATATATAGTTTTATTTAATGCGATGTTATCTTATTTCACACATAGTTGATATTTTTTTTTCACAAATGCTGATACGCTTGCATCCATGGGGAACTGATAATTTAAAAAAATGAATTGTATTATGAAATTCAGAATATTTAAGTGTATTTTACATGATTTCCTTACTTTATTTTCTCCGTTTTTAACAGGCGAAACCTGTATCGTCAGAAATTTTGATGAAGAATAGAGTGAAAACGTAGTTGTTTTAGTAAGTAATTAATATGTTATGTGTTATAGGTTGAATTAATGGAGGATTAATCATACGGACTACCTGTATACGCTTTAATATAGTAGAATGAAAGCTATGAAATAAGAAAGTTTAAATAATTTCAATTTCTAAGCCATATACTGTTAATTGTAATAAATCTTTAATGCTATTTTGTTTCTCAGTCATCGGGTGTAATGAAGGAGAAATTATTTTTCCATTTTTTATATCTTTCTCTCATACAGTGGCCGCAGGGACGGTAGCTATTTTGCCATGCTTCTTTTTCATCTTTAAAGAAAATTCTATTTTCCTTTTTCATTCTTTTTCCTGACTTACAGCTTAGTAATCCAAAAATTTTTAATTTTTTATTTCCTCCCAAAACTATTTCTCCGTGACGGATTTTACTTCTTAAACTAAGGGCAGTTATCTGAGAATGCAGTATCATATTTTTATAATTGAAAATTGAAAATTAAAAATAGAAAGTTGAGAGTGAGAAAATACGTACTTCTTAAAATTTGCCGCAGCCAATTCATTGGGTTATTAAAATAGTCTGAATGTATAATTTATATAAAATATGCCATTGATAAATTTTCACATTCTTCATGAAGTAAGTTCAACTCTCAACTTTCCTCTCTCAATTCTCAGCTCATAGCATCATGGAAAATAACTCCCAGGGCGTAGCGGCTTCCCTCTGTCACTTCACTTACTCCATGTTTCATATTGACTCTGTAATATCCTTTCACCCCTTTTTCCGGTTTAAAATTTGTAGTAAAAATAAGGACATCTCCCTTTTTAGGTTTCAAGACAATGGCTTTCGACTGAGCTCTCGGAATCTGTTGGGTAAGAACAAATTCTCCACCTGTAAAATCCTGATCAGGTTCACTAAGCATGATAACAATCTGAATCGGAAAATATAGATCTCCATATAAATCCTGATGCAAAGTATTAAAACCTCCTTTTCCGTATTTTAAAATCAAAGGAGTGGCTTTCTGCTGACCGTTGGCATGACATTGTTGTATAAACTCCCTATGATCTAGGGGAAAAGAAGTATCAATATGTAAGGCATTAAACCAGGAATTGGCAATAGGAGCTAGATAAGGATAAATATGCGTTCGTACCAACTGAATCAGTTGCGGTAACGGATAATTAAAATACCGGTATTCTCCTAAGCCAAACCTGTGGCGCGCCATGACAACGGTTTTACGATACAGATGAGCATAGGTATAGTCTGACTTTAAATCTTCACATTCATCATCTGATATTAAATTGGGAATCACCGCATAACCTTTCTGATGCATTTCCTCTGTTATATGCTGCCAGTCCGTGTCTTTTATTTTTTGGATAATATCTGTCATTGCTTTATTTTATGGGGCAAAGTTCCAAAGTTGTCTGCCAATATAAAATCTGAAACGTGTGGTATTTTATCTTTTTTATGAGGTTTGGAAACATCCTCTGGACCATCTGTATAACTTTAATCTGGATGATACCTCCAGCCGAGTTTGGGACTACTTTTGCGGTGTTAATCAAAATAAATATAACGATGAATTACACTATTAAAAAAGCAAGCCTTGAGGATCTTGAAGACACCGCCGTATTGTTTGATCTTTACCGTGTTTTTTACAGACAGGAATCTGACATTGAAAAAGGAAAGGCTTTTCTTCGAGAAAGATTTCTAAACAGTGAATCAGATATTTTTCTGGCTGTAGCAGATGGAAAAGCCATAGGATTTGTACAGCTCTACAAACTGTTTCATTATACCAAATTACAGAAACAATGGCTGCTAAGCGACTTGTTTGTACATCCCGACTACAGAGGGAAAGGGCTTTCAGTAGCTTTAATTGACCGTAGTAAGCGGTGGTGTGAAGAAACAGGGGCTTGTGGTCTGATGCTTGAAACTGAAAAGACCAATGAAATTGGAAATACTTTATATCCCCGCTGTGGATTTGAATATGATGGATTGCATAACTATTATCACTGGTGGAAGTAGACAGCCAATAGAAGGAAGGAAAGAATGGAGAAACGATAAGACATTATATGATGTGTTAATTATGTCTGATAAAGATGTTATAAAGCTGCTGGTGCGGCTTTAAATTTATTTTTCTGACAATATTTTTCTTTTCAGGTAGAATTATTTCTACATTTCTTCCTATTTAATTCTACAGCGATTCTTTTAGGAGAGAAAAGCATAGCTTTATTTTTGTACAACTCTTACAGGTCAAGGGTAGGACTAATTGACTCTGTAAGAGGTTGCAAAAAAATCTCCGTCTTATTTTCTACTTTTTCCCCAAGTTTTATGATTAGTACCACAAAACTGCTTTTTCCGACGGAGATTTTTTGCTTTAAACGAAAAGAGAACCGCATTTGCAG
>NZ_JBYOKO010000023.1:0-56144 GCF_057799275.1 Chryseobacterium sp. 14P4.3.2 | reverse complement strand
TTTAATTTTCCAAATCCTTCATAATCTCTTTAAAGCTAGCTAAAGCAGATTCTATATTATCAATAATTTCTTGTGCCAAGATATCAGGTTCTGGTAGATTATCTAAATCTGTAAGACTTTGATCTTTAATCCAAAATATATCCAAAGAAGTTTTGTCTCTGGCTATGATCTCTTCATAGGTGAATTTTTTCCAGCGTCCATCTGGGTTTTCTTCTGACCAGGTTTCCTTACGGTTGTTTATATTAGAACTGTTATAGCAAGTAACAAAATCTTCTAAGTCAACTTCTGTTAAAGGTTTTTTCTTTAGAGTATGATGTACATTTGTTCTATAATCGTAAATCCAAATTTCTTTTGTCCACGGTTTCTTAGAAGCAGCTTTATTATTAAAAAATAAAACATTTGCTTTTACACCATTAGCATAAAAAATACCAGTTGGTAAACGTAAAATAGTATGTAATTCAGTAGATTTTAATAATTGTTTACGGATTTCTTCCCCGGCTCCTCCTTCAAATAAAACGTTATCTGGCAAAACAACTGCGGCTTCACCATCAATCTTCATCAAAGATTTAATATGTTGTAAGAAATTCAGTTGTTTATTGGAAGTTGTTTCCCAAAAATCCTGACGATTATAACTCATATCGTCACGCTGTACTTCTCCTTCTTCATTAGTTACTATATATGAACTTTTCTTTCCAAAAGGAGGATTGGCCAATACATAATCATACGTGTTTGATTCTGCAGCAATTAGAGCATCTGATGATTTAATTAAAGGTTCACCATCAATCTCACCAATACCATGTAAATACAAATTCATAAGACACATACGGCGTGTGCTTGCTACGATTTCGTTACCATGAAAAGTTTCATCTTTTAAAAACTTTTTTTCTTCACGATCTAACTTGTGGTGATGTGTAATGTGCTCATAAACAGATAAAAAGAATCCTCCCGAACCACACGCTGGATCTATAATTGTTTTCAGCGGTTTAGGCTGTACACACTTCACTATAGTATTGATTAATGCACGGGGAGTAAAATATTGCCCGGCACCAGATTTGGTGTCTTCTGCGTTTTTCTCCAGTAACCCTTCATAGATTTTTCCCTTAACATCAGAACCCATTACAGACCATTCTTCATTGTTAATCAATGTAATGATTCGTAATAATTTAGAGGGATCTTGAATTTTATTTTGGCTTTTCGCATAAATCTGCCCCAGCATCCCTTTTTCACTTGAAAGGGTACGTAAAAGCTGTACATAAAAACTTTCTAATTCAGCTCCATTCTTTGACGTTAAATTTTCCCAATTGCAAATATCTCCATCTTTAATTTCTTTTCCTTCAACATCTTTTATTCTAGGTAATGGTATGTTTTTGTTATAAGGTGGTTTATTTAGCTCATCCACCATTTTCAGAAATAGCAGATAGGTGATTTGTTCCAGATAATCTCCATAACCTACACCATCATCTCGCATCACATTAGCGAGGTTCCATATTTTTGATATAATTGTTGATTCAGTCATTCTTCTAACTTCTTTTAACCCCTTTTTTAAGATACTTTTTTCTTACTTATTTTCTTTACAGGTTTATGAACCTCTTTCTCTGCCTTTATTCTTTCTAATAAAACTGAAGCTGGTTCATAATCCAGTTCTGCTTTACAAGCTCTTAATTCTTCTTCAGTAAGTAAACTTCCTTCAAAAACTTTTTTCAAGATGCTTTGGCGTAAAGCTTCTGCTTGATCCAAACTATTTTTGATTTGTTTTTCTACATCATCACAAACTGATAAACGGGATTCTATCTCTTTGACGATTTGTTGTTGTTTTTCTACGTTACAAATTGGAAATGCACTATAAGAAAATAGTTTACTTTTGTTGATAAAAGGTATGTTAACACCTTGAAGTTGCTTTTTTAGCCATAAAATGAAATTTGGTGATTGTAGATAATATAAAAAATATTTATTCAATAAATTAGATTTAAAATGAAATCTTCCTACTCTTTGATATAAAATGGATGGCAGGTCGTTAATTTTAATTTCGGTTATTTTTAAATTATCATTTAATAATGGACGATTAAGAGCCATCACAATATCTCCGTTTTCTAATAATAATCCAGGATATTTATCTATATAATTTAAGGGTAAATATTCGATCTGATTCCATTTAGTTTCATTAAATGAAACATTTGCAATTTGAAATAAACGGACACCATCATTTGCATATTCAGATTTTTTGAAAGCTAGCCCTGCCTGCATTTCTACCAAATTACCAATATTTTCAAAATTGTTAATTTTTTCAAAAGCTTTTTTCAGAACAGCTTGTCTATAGATTTTCAATTGTTCTTGAGATTTTTTCAAATCTGAAATACTAGCATCTAAAGATGAAAATAAAGTTTCTATTTTTTTGACAATTGCTTTTTGTTCAGAGAGGGAAGGGATGTTAATTGATATCGAATTTAAATTATTCAGATTTATTCCTAATACAGTTGTTCCAGATGAAAGTTTAATTACATCTTTTTCAATATTTTTAAAAAGATAAAATGCAAATTGTTCGTTTATATAATTTTTAGGAAATTTTACAATTTTTAGATCTTGATTAATAGCAGTTAAAATTTTAGAAACAATTGGCTTACCTGGATTAATTCTGGTTGCTAAAATTATATCATTAATCTGAGCTAAATTTGAAGCAGAGTTATTAAGACCTAGTTCTGTAATAGAATCAATAGTATTTCTTAAATAATCTCCTTTTATATCTTTTATAGACGCCCAGTTTAAAGAACCATTCCAATAATTTTTATTTGATTTACTTGGGGTTCCTCCACCAATGAAGGAAAAAATATCTTCAACTTTACATTTAACCCAATCTTCTCCCATTATGCTGCTAAAGCTTCATTTAATTCATTAATAATACTCTGCATATCATTGCCAAATAATTGATACATTTTACCACGCCCACCTTGTACATCAAATGGTGTATAGTCAAGATCATCTAATTCCAAATGATAAGAACTGATAATATGATCTTTAATCATTCTTAACCATTCCATTTGTTCAGATGAAAAACGGTTATGCTGTCCGGCATTTTGAGCAAATATCCATTGCTTAAAATTGTCATCAACTGTTTTATCATAAGGCTTTAGAACTTCATCTATTCCACAAATTTTCCGTAATAATGAAACTAAAGCAGTTAATTCATCTTTAGGAGCATGAGCCGTCGTTGCATCAATATTTTTATAAGCATCCCAGATATGCAGGGGTGCAAATATCGGTTTTTCCAGTCGTATTTTCTCCATAAGATCCTTCAACATTTTGAAAGTTATTTCTTTTCTTCGAAATGGCTGATCAAAATAAATACTTAATGCGGTGATTTCGTTTTTATTAGTTCGCAGATATTCTTCAAAATTATTAATTAAACTTTCAGCTTTATCAACGGTCGTTGTATCCCACTCAGAAGTTAGTACAGTGTCAATATTAATATGATCAATAATTTGGTCGTGTTGTTTTCTTACATTGTCAATATATTCATTCAACGGGCCATTAAATGATAATGATGCTTTTCTGATCAAAGCTTCGTGGGCTTCTGCTTTTGCTCTTTCTATCTTTTCCGGTGTACGTTCCTGTAGAGGAATAACCTGTATTAGTTTTTGGGCATTTTCTTCTATTTTATCAATATCAAAAGCTTCAATTAACTCACGGATAATCTGCAGTAATGGTTTGCCTCGGGAAAGCTCAATAATATGTTCTTTTTCCTTTTCACTCAATTGTTTATCTAAACGAATAAGTCGATTGGCTAAAGACAGAAATACATCCTCATCTGAAATACCCATAGTGACTGCACCCAACAATTCTTTCATTGAGACTGAAGGTTTACGTTCTAACGGTCGACTATCTGTTTTCTTAGATTTAGTAGCTCCCACAGCATCTACAATAACGAAATGATTTTTTACACGAGCTGTTTTACTTACCAATTGTAATTTATCATCATTAATAGTTCGTGTACCACGTCCTTTCATTTGCTCAAAATAATTGACACTTTTTACATCACGCATGAACAACAGTACCTCTAATGGCTTTACATCTGTTCCTGTTGCGATCATATCTACTGTAACTGCTATGCGAGGATAGTAATCATTACGAAAACGATTTAATAAAGATTTTGGGTCTTCATCAATTTTATAAGTTACTTTTTTGCAGAAATCATTGCCTTCCCCAAATTCTTCACGCACAATATTGATGATATCATCTGCATGGGAGTCTGTTTTGGCAAATATTAAAGTTTTTGGTACTTCATATTCATCATTTTGCCAACGATCAGGGTATATCTTGGTTTCTAAAGCCTGTTTAAACTCTTTAATGATCGTGCGGATTTGTGATACATTTACAACAGCTTTATCCAGATCATTACGCAGATATTCTGTATCGTCATCTTCTTGTTGCCAACGTTTAGCTCTAGAAAGTTTATCCCTTCTGTCCACAAACCATCCTGATTCTATAAGCCCCCCTTTTTTGGAGATTTCTGTTTCAATAGAATAGACTTCGTAAGGAACATTCACCCCATCAATTACAGACTCTTCGTAAGTATATTCACTTACTACATTTTGATTGAAAAAACCAAAAGTCCGTTTATCCGGAGTAGCTGTCAACCCAATCAAAAAGGCATCAAAATAATCTAAAACTTGTTTCCAGAGATTATAAATAGAACGGTGGCATTCGTCAATGACAATAAAATCAAACTGTTCAATAGGTACTTTTTCATTATAAGAAACAGGAACAGCTTTTTTTTCAGCCAGCTTTTGTTGAAGCCAGGATGATTGTTCAATAGGGCTATTCTCTTCTTCACTTTCATCCATTTCCTCACCTTTCAAAATAGAGTACATTCTTTGAATAGTGGAAATACATATCTGGCTATCTGATGCGATATAACTTGAGCTCAATCGTTGTACATTGTATAGTTCTGTAAATTTACGATTGTCATCAATTGGCTGAAAAGCCATGAACTCTTGTTCTGCTTGTTCACCAAGATTTTTTGTGTCAACTAAAAATAAAATGCGCTTTGCTTTTGCAAACTTAAGTAGACGGTAAATAAATGTTGCTGCTGTAAAAGTTTTACCAGCTCCGGTTGCCATTTGCACTAGAGCTTTAGGTTTATTCTGTTTAAATGATTTTTCTAAATTATTTATGGCAACAACCTGCGCAGGACGTAATCCAGCTTCTTCTAAAACTGGTATATCATTGAAACGTTCTCGTAATGTTTTTTCTTTCTTATACCATTCCATCAACATTTCAGGTTGGTGAAAATGAAATAGCTCCCGGCTCCGTGGATTCGGATCCCTATAATCTGTAAAACGAGTAATTACACCCGTACTTTCATATGCAAAAGGAATTACTTCTGTACTTTTAAAAAATTTCAGTTGAGCTTGTGCATAATTTTTTGATTGCTCTTCAACTGTTGTTAATCGAAACCCTTCTTCTTCCTTTTTGGCTTCAATGATACCAATAGGTTTCTGATCTACAAATAAAACATAATCAGCAGGTCCTACTGAAGTCTGATATTCACGAACAGCAATACCTTTTGCAGCATTAAAGTTTATTTGATTTTTAGATTGTACAGCCCATCCTGCCTGACGAAGCATTTCGTCTATGCGATCACGAGCAATTTGTTCAGGGTTTTGATTAAGCATTTGGTCTTCTTAGTTTAAGAGGTAAATATAAGGAAACCTAGTAAAGAAAGCCAAATAATGCCTAGACTATTATGTTTTCAGAAATATTGTGTGCTCATTTTTTAGTAGAATTAATCTTTAGTCATATTGACTAAAGACTCAGATTAATAAGGTTAAATAATGAATTTATGCTACAATCTCAATCCTCCTACACATCCACCTCCTCAACCTCCACACCGGCAAATACACAAATACCACAGATAAAATACCTGCCAGAATTCCAACCACCACTGCCATGGCCGTAGCATCCAGCTTATAATCCTTAGAAAAATTATACTGCCCTAAAAAAAGTATAGCTAATACTAAAGAACAGGTAATCACTCCATGCAGAATACTCAGCTTGGTCATTAACTTTTTTATGTTCAACGCTTCATCTACGGTAAACTCAATGGCGCCTTGTCCGGCGGCATCGGTTACTCTTTTGAGGATGTCTATGGTGAGGACAACGGGGAGAAACAGGGCCATGGGTAAGGTAAGGCGGGCCAGATTCTGTTCGCCTGAGAAAAAATGGGTGTAGCCTAATTCTTTGAAGCTGGCATAGGCAATGATGAAATTGAAAAATACATTGGGAAGGACATAATAAATCGTACGCTTGATGAGAAAGCGTTTAAGGGTAGTTTTTTTGAGCTTTTTAGGCGGCTTCGGCTTAAATTTCAATTTCATGAGGTGGTCATGAGCGCTATGGCTTTCTCTTTTATTTGGGCGGCTTCCGCTTTGGGAAGGAAGTCTTCGTTGGACAAAAATATAAAATCCATCTGACGGTTGTAGGTACTCGCTACCAAAGTGTTTGAGTTTAGCCATGGGAAGGCTACCGTAGGGCTGAAGATGGTTTCAATGCTGAAGTTTTTATACTCACTCGGGATGTTGATCCTGCCCATATTGGATAGGGTTACATCATGGCCGCCATTGCTGGATTTAAGCATGGAGATCATACGGTCTACAATCGGGTGCATCTGTTCACCCATCCACAGGAGTTCGCGGGCTTCCATCTTACCAATTTTCTGGACAAGATCTTCTTTGATATGTCGGGCATTGTTCAACAGGTCAGAATTTCCTTTTTTTAGAGCAAGATCAACCGTTGGAGCAAAGGCAAATAAATGATCCTCTTTGATCTCCGGAATAAAATGACGCACATCCACCGGACTGATCACTTTCCCTTTGGCTTCTTTCCCTTTTACTTCCTGAAAGGCCTGCATAAATGCGGCACACAGTAAAGCATGTACGGAAACTCCGTTGGCTTTGCATCGCTCCGTAATTTGAGAAGTGGTTTCTGCATCCAGTTTTTGGTGAAGAACATAATTGTTTCCCAGATTTTTCTTTTTACTTTTTGGTTGCAAAAGGAAGAAGAACTTAGCAAACATCAGATAAAGATTTGCCTTGAATTTCTTAGTTTTTACATTAAAATTGGAAGGTAAAAATTCATCTACGGAGGTGAACGCTTCATAAGGTTCTAACTCCAGATCTGGATTATCCAAAAGCTGAAGCAGCTCCTGCATTAAGGTAACTCCGGTAGTTCCGTCTGAAATACAATGTGGAATGGCCCAAAAGACTTCAGAAACATCCTGTCCTCGTACCCACACTACACGGGCTAGTGGTGTTTTTTCTTCCTCAAATAAGATTTTCCATTCTTTTTGAGACTCTGTCAGCCAATCCTGGTCTGTTGTTCTTTCTACGATGCGGAGTGGGATAGGAGCGATCTCTTTTTCTTCTATGAAAAAGGGATATTTCTCACTTTTAGAGTCGATAACCACTCTTAACAACGCGTGTTTCTGCTGGATTTTTTCCAGAGCAGTCTTAAAATTCTGCTCCGGAAGTTCTCCTTTTATTTTGGCTGCAAATATACAGTTTACGGGGGTTTCCGGATCTACATACATGATCCTTTCCACCATCATTAGTTTTCTTTTGATCATGATACAGCAATGTATTCCAGTTGGGTTTTAATAATCTGCATAAACTCGTCACGGATGGTGATGGCATCAATATATGGTAAATAGCCTTCGCTTCCCACAAAGGAAAAATCCATTTTCCCGCGGTAGGTAGACACTACCAATGTCGTTGTATTTCCCAATGGGCCAATCACAGACGGACTGAAAATAGTATCTACTGAAAATTCTTTATACTCATGAGGAATCTGAATGCGTCCCAGGTTGGAAAACATACAGTCGTTGGAGGATTTTCCGTTCTTTAAAAGCTTGGTGAAATTATTCAGCGCATCATGCCCGGATTCCATCACCATCATGGTAATATAAGGATCAAGCTTAGAGGTTTTACGTTCTACAGAAGCCTGCATCGCACGTAAATTTTCTATAAAGTTCAGCTTTTCATTGGCTGAAACTACGATCATCAGCCCAAAAGCAAAAATATGATCGTTCTTCACCTGGGTAGCAAAACGTCTGATGTCTACCGGGCAGGACACTTTATTGAAAGCTCCGGTTCCTTTTATTTTTTTGAAAGCCTGAAGCAAAGCGGCACTTAAGAAGGTGTTCACCGTCACGCCATTGGATTTGCAATAGGAAACCAGTTGTTGGCTTATCGTTTCATTTACTTTCCAGTGAAGCAGATAATCATCCTTTCTATCAATGGATTTTTTACCGGTAGGAATAACCTTAATGGCTGTAGCGGCTAATCTTCCGATGAATTTAGCTTTTAATTTTTGCTTACGGTTGTTTAAAATATGGGCCGGGACTACATCCTGAATGCCTAAAATAGGATGTTCTATCCCGATATCCGCTTTTGGATTATCCAATACTTTTAAAAATTCATACAGGAAGGCCATTGCAGAACCACCATCACATAAACAATGGTGAAACGAAAACAGCATGTCAGAAACGTCTTCGCCCTTGATCCAGACAAACCGGATAAGAGGCAATTTTTTAGGATCAAATAAAGTATTCCATTCCCTTCTGGATTCTTCCTGCCACTGATCTTCACTCTGTCTGGCAATGATTCTTACAGGAATAGAAACAGGGTTTTCAGGAACATCAAACCAGGGAATGTTTTTCTCATCGTGAGCGATCAGCGCTTTTAACCACGGATGTTTTTTCTGGATCTGAGCCAAAGCCTGCTGGATATCCTTTAATGCAAAGGTACCTCTGAGTCTGAAAGGGATCACCGCATTGAAGGGTTCTGTTCCGTCTCCCAGTAACATTCGTTCGCCAAATAACAATCTTCTTTTCATATGTAGATATCTAAAGGCTTATACAGAAGCTAATGTGGAATGTTCTTCTACAAAGTTTTCCAGTAATTCTACCGCTTTATCATTACCTCCGGCAAGAGTAAAGGTATTCTGAACCTCTTGGGCTGCAGCTCTGTATTTAGGGTTTTCCAGTAATTCAAAAACAGTTTCACGAAGAGCCTCTACACGAAGTCTCTTGTATCGGATACTGATTCCGCAACCTGCCTGCTCGATCAGTTTCGCAATATGAAAATGGTCGTAAGCGATAGGCGTGATCAACATCGGTAAACCATTACGGAAGGTATCATTCACAGTATTGAAACCACCGTGGCAGATCACCATATCCATTTGCTGCATCACTGCAGATTGAGGCACGAAGCTGTTCACAATAAAGTTCTCCGGCCATTCTTCAAAAATTTCAGGTGGAGTAGCGGCAATCACCGTAACCGGCTGGTCTTTGAATGCAGCGATGATCTTTTCAAAGAAAGCTTTTCTGATGTCTACTAATAGAGTTCCCAGTGATACAAAGATCTTTGGTGCGGTAGAAGCATTTAATTTATCCCAGTCAAATGGAGCATCATTCGGACGACCTTTTACCGGGCCCACAAATTTCATATGTGATGGTACGGTATCAAAACCTGCAAAAGCCTGAGAAGTAAAGACCATATTCAGTTTATGGGAATGAATGTAAATTCCTTCCTCATGAATGCCTACTTCTTTTTGTAAGTCTTTGATTAAATTTTGCTGCCATTCCCAGATTTTTGGGGCACTTTTTTCAGTATCTCCCATAACGTCTGGCGGAACAGGTGTAGTCGTTACACAAGGAATATGATGCTTGTGAGCGAAAAGCGCACCTCCGAATGTGATACAGTCGTTCACAATTACATCAGGCATCCAGCTTTCTGTTAATCTGGTTAATCCCGGCATCATCATTTTGGCAAAAGGAACATAGGTTTCTTCCAATGCTAATTTCATCACTTCAGGACCTGAACAGGCCGGGCCGTCATCCTGTCTTTTTAAAATACGGGCAATTTCTTCCTGATACGGAATTAAATCTTCTTCAGGATAGTAGTAAGAACCTCCTTCAGGAATATGTTTATTGTCTAAAGGCGTAATACCGAACCATTTTACTTCATGGCCACGGGCAATCAGACTGGCTCCCACACTTAAAGTAGGGCTCACATGTCCGAAAAATGGAGGAACAACGAATAAAAATTTAGATGGTTTTTCGTGTTTTGCGGCTTTTGTAATGGCCGTTTCCAATAAATTAGCTGCTGTAGATGCTCCCCCTGCTTCCATAAAAGATTGTCCTACTTTTTGAGCAGCCTCACGGTAGCTCGGGTTGTTTAAAATTTGTTGTACCGCTTCTCTCAGGTGATTGGCTTTAAATCGGTTGAAATTAAGTCTTTCACCTGCCTCTGTACGCACCACACGTCCTGCAACGTGCGACTGGTCATACGCAATAGGAATGACTACCAAAGGAATTCCGTTGGATAAGGTTTCAGAAACGGTATTGTGACCGCCATGGCAAACTACACCATCAAGATGAGGCAACAGATCCAGTTGCGGAACCTGCTGATACACCATAAAGTTGTCCGGCCACTGCTCGAAAAGCTGCGGATCAGAAACCACCACAACCGTTAAATCTTCCTCTTTAAAAGCATCAACTACCTTTTGGAAAAATGCCTTTTTATGATCGTGATCGAAAGTCGTTCCGATGCTTACTAAAATCTTTTTGTTAGTAGCACTTTTTAATCTGTCCCAGTCAAATTCGCAGGAGATGCGTCTTTCGGTAAGAACGGGTCCCGTGAATTGATATTGAGGGGCCAGATCTTCCATATCCCCAAAGAAATAGGTTGAAGTTAAAACAAGCGTTAGCAAATCTGAAGTGGCCAGAGAACGTTCTTCACTGAAGCCAAGCTCCTTTTGTAAGTCGATGATTTGATTCACTTCCCATTCGTGTACTTTTGGCAGCTCATTCATGATCTTAATGGCAGCAGGAGCGGTAACGGAAGTGGCGCAAGGAATCCCTAATGCTTTTGCTGCTATCGGAGCGGCAAATAACTGGTGGTCACCGATGATTAAATCGGGTTGGTAGGTCTTTAATAAAGTAACAATTCCATTATAGCAATGTCTGTTCAGAGGAATAAGAACTTCCTCGTAAAGGAACTTCACACTGTCGATTCCGTACACTACTTTTTTTGAAATAATATCGAGATACTGTTCGCTTTCTTTTTTTTCTTCGTCGGTCTGATCATATTGGATCAGTAATAATTTTCCGCCCTCGGGAAGTTTCGCTTCTAAAGTTGGGTCAAGGCTGATCCATGCTACTTCATGCCCTCTTTCCAACAGCGTAGCACCGATGCTTAGAGTAGGGTTGACATGTCCTGTCAAGGGTGGAACTATAAATGCAAATTTAGCCATGGTTCTTCGTTAAGATATTAGATAAAAACTGAGCGATCGTCTCTGCAATGAGCTGAGGTTCCTGGATGGGAATATTGTGATCGCCGGAAATTAATTCAAGTTCGGATTCACCGATTTGAGACTGCAGCCATTCTCCAGTAGGTCTGCAGTTGGAATCCGCACCGTAAAGCAATAACGTAGAAGCTTTCAGTTGACTGAAATCAGCCTCACCAAGGAAATGTTTTTCCCTGATCATATCTGCTTTGATGCTGGTTTGATTAAACAGAAACTCATACATACGATGGTTCTTTTCCATTTGTCTTTTGCCCATCTGGACTTTGGTAGTATCTGTAAAATTGGCTACATAATGCTCAAGGAATTCCTTGCTGTATTCATCAATGATATTCCTTGCTTTTTCATCCTGAGGATCCGGAGCTTCCATCACTACCAGTTGATTGACACGTTCAGGATATTTCAATGCTGTTTTTAAAGCAATAAGACCGCCGAAGCTATAGCCTGTAAGATGTACTCTTTCCAGTTGAAGGTGATCCATTAAACCAATCAGATCGGATGACATAGTATCAAGGTCGTACCCATCCAAAAAACGTTCACTCATCCCGTGACTTTTCAGATCGTACATCACCACATGGAAATGTTTTGCCAGAATGGGGGCAATATTAAAATAATAAATGGACAGGTTACTGAACATACCGTGGATGAGTACCACGGTTTGTTCGGCTCCTTTATTGAGTTCCTGTATATGAACTTGTCTGTTATTGACAGTGATTATTGGCATTCGTAGATATAATTGATGATCATACTAAGGTCAAGATTAATAAGCTGGTCAAGATCCATAGAAGATAACCAGCCTGTAAAGTCGATCTGATCGCCAAAATGCGCCTTGATCTTTTCAGAGAAAGAGACAATCTCGATGCTGTCCATTTCAAGATCTTTGGTGAATGAACTTTCCGGAGTAATATCCATCTCCTCTACAAATTCAGCACCTATCACTTCAGTAATAAAACCTTTTAATAAAGTAAAAAGTTCTTCGTGGTTCATTTTTAATGTTGCGTTTACAGTGTCCATCCGATAATATAATTTTTATGTTTAATAGTTTTGATTTCAATGTTGTTGATCCACAAGTGATCATCTTTTATCAATTCGACTTCGAAGGCTTTTGGATTCCCTTTCAGTCCGGTTCCTAAGAATTTTCCGTAGGCTTCTTTGGCTACCCAGAAGCGGGTGGTCCATTCTGCCTGATCTCTGCCTTTTAATAAAGCTAATTCACTGTCTGTAAATACCAGATCATAGAATCCTTCGCTGCGTTCTTCCATGAGTTCCATATCAATTCCTACAGATTTTCCGTATCTCGCAATACCCACGGCTTCTTTTCCTTTGTGAGCTAATGAAATATGAATGTTTTCTGTAAAATCACTGATGAGGTAAGGTTTCCCCACTTCATCGGAACGGATTTCAAAGGTGATCGGGAAGCAAGCATGATTTTTTTCCTGACGAAGAAGGTTTCTAACGGCATCTTTTACAGCAACACGGCTTACCATCCAGTTTTTCTTTTTGTTCGGTAGTAATTGCAGATGATGCTGTTTTTCCGTCTGGTTGAAATATCTTTTCAGAATAAAATCCCATGAAGCGACCCTAGTGTAGGCCTGATGGAAGAAGAATACTTCAGGAGCAATTTCTTCAGAAAGACGGTTATGCAACGGCGACATGGAAACATTCCATAAAGCGGCATCAATTTCCAGTCTTCTGTTCTGCCATCCGGTGATCGCGCACCATACTTTTCCGTCTCTTTTTAGAATAATATCTGCAATGGCAAATTCATCATTAAGCTCAGTCAGCATACAGGTGCATTCAAAAATACCATCCTGATCGTGCATATCACCAAAGAATTCAATATCTCTGATCTTCACCGGGAAGGCAATGCGGTCTTTTACCAACGTAAGCTGTAACCAAAGCCCAAATAACTGTCCGGCATTGTCTAACAGAGATCCTTTTCCGCCATTTCCTTTGATTTTTCCTACAATTCCTTTGTTTCCAACGGCTGATACTTCGGTAATTCCCTGGTATTTGTCACCATGGAACATGTGGGCATCATAGATTTCTTCAGGTGTTCTTTCAATCGGTAAAAGATCACCAACAGAAAGGTTGAAGGTTGGAGTAGGGACAGGTGAGGATTTTAAGATCACTTCCGCATTGGCGAAGTTTTCAACATCCAGATACGCATGGTTTTCGCCACGCCATTGTCCTTTTACTGTTTTCTCAAAAGGCTGGGCAACATTCATCCATTGGAATACACTTACATTCATTATTTTATGAACCTGTGTTCCCGGGATTTCCGCTTCTGCAATTTCTGCAAGCTGTTCAAAGATCATGGTCATCGGAATGACCGGTTCCATATCGGCTACATGAGCCCATCCTTTTGGCTGTCTCAATAAGCTGTGGTCGATCAGGTATGGATGACTTTCAAGCGTCACATACAGATCTTTTGAGAAGGTTGCACTTCTTGGAGCTTGTGGAGCAGCGTATTGTGCTACAGGAGCTGGACGTGGAATCGTAATCTCAGGACGGTTTTGGAATAAAGTCAAGACTTCTTCCTGCATACGGATCATATCCGTAACATTGTCCTGGAATGCCTGTACCAGCGGATGACCACTTTTAGCCGTCATGGCTGAAGCGGAAGCAGTGTATTGTTTTGGGGTTTCAAAGGCTTGAGCTAATGCTTTTACTTCTTTAAAATTTCTGATAATAGGGGATCCCAATTCCAGTTTAATCCCTTTTCCTGATGATTTTTTGGATTGATGGTAAAGTTCTAAAAAGTCTAGAGCAACGGTTTTACCTTCTACAAATAGGGATGCAACCACACGCTGTAACTGCGCTAATGCAGAACGGGCAGGAACACTGGAAGCAATCGTGCTGAATGCTTTTCCTTTTAAAGTATCATCAATAAACCCGATCAGTCCGCCGGTACCCACCTGAATGAATACTCTTACACCTTCTTCGTATAATTTATCCGTCAGTTCACGGAAACGAACAGGTTCTACCAAGTGCTCAGCACTCAGTTTTCTGATCGCTGCCTGATCTGCAGGATAAGGTTCTAAAGTCGTTGCAGACCATAATGGGATTTTGGTTTTCTGGAACTGTGCTTTTTCCATTCCGGCAAGGATCACATCCAGTTTATCAGCGATAAAAGGAGAGTGGAATCCGGATTGGAACGGCAATACCTGATGGAAGATCTGTTTTGATTTTAATTGCGGAACCAATTCATCCAATGCGGCATTGCTACCACAAAGAATCACTTGGTTAGGGCAGTTGTCATTAGAAATATATAAGTCTGAAATTTCAGAAATAAATGGCTGTACGACATCAATTCCTGCTCCGATGGCAATGAACTTGGAGTCTTTTAATTCAAAAGTTTCCGGATTCAATACATCGATTAAGGCTTTAACAGAATTGGCCTCTGCTAACTCAGATGAATATCCTGCCAGCCATTCTCCTAAACTGTGTCCTGCATTCATGTCCGGGATGATTCCCAGTTTTTTCAATGAATTGTCAAGGATGCTACAGTTATTGAAGATGTTTAAAGCATCGGTTAAAAGACCTTCACCTTCGGTTTCTATAGGCGCTGTTAATCCGAAATAACGGCTTACACTGTCTACTTCACCTTTTGCCAGTCCATCCAATCCAGGAAATACAAAGGCTACTTTGCCGCCATCTTTTAATAATGGGGTAGAAGTGTACCAGATGTCCTGTTTGTTTTTCCAGATCAGGTTTTTAGAAACAATTTTAAGCGCTTTTTCTATTCTTGCAGGCGTAGGATCGAATATCGCTACTCTGAAATCTCCTTCTCCTGTAGTGGTCTCGTTATTTTTTAAGGCAGAAACTAATTCTGCGTGGGTAGGTCTTGCCAATAGCAATACGGCGTCTTTTTTCGGCATATCATAGCCTTCAAGAACAACGTGTGCATTGATTCCTCCAAATCCGAAAGCGTTGACTGCCGCTACTTTTGGCAGTCCTGTTTTTGACCAGTTTTTAGCTTCCTGCACCGGTTCGAATCTTGTATTCTGCATTTCTGCTGTTGGATTCTCACAGTACAATGTTGGTGGTAATGTGTCGTGGTGCAAAGCAAGACAGGTTTTAATCAGTCCTGCAATTCCTGCAGCCGGCATAGCATGTCCGATATTGGACTTTACCGATCCGATTCCTGCTGCCGGAGCAGCTTCTTCTTTCCCAAAGAACTGGGCTAAGGTCTGAAGTTCTGTTTTATCTCCAAGGGGAGTTCCGGTACCATGGGCTTCCAGGTAACCTACTTTATTTTTATCCAGATCAGCATTGATCCAGGCTTGTTCTAACGCTTTCAGCTGTCCTTTTACGGATGGGCTCATCACGCTGGTTCCGTTACCATCACTGCTGACACCCACCCCTTTGATCACCGCATAGATTTTGTCCTGATCGCGAACAGCGTCTTCCAATCGTTTTAAAACAACGAAACCACAGCCTTCCCCAATCAGTAATCCATCAGCATCCATACTGAACGGTTTGATCTGTTCCTGGCGGGACATCGCTCCCAATTGAGCAAAAATACTCCAGAAAGCAGCGTTCTGTCCGGTGTGAACTCCTCCGGCGATCATCATATCAGAACGACCTCTCTGAAGTTCCTGTACAGCGTGGTCTACAGCGATTAAAGCACTGGCACAAGCGGCATCAACGGTAAAAGCAACGCCGCCAAGGTCAAAACGGTTGGCTACCAATGAAGCTACCAGGTTAGGAATTAATCCCATGGCAGTATCAGCAGCGAAACGTCCTTTTCTTTCCTGGAAAGCATGTTTTACTTTTTCAATATCAGCTGAAGATACCTGAGGCAGCAATTCCTGCAATAAGGAGGAAATCTGTTCTCCGGTTCTTACAATTTCAATGGCACGGGTAGCTCCCGGCCCGGTATAGTTTCCTTTCCCAATGATAATTCCTGCTTTTTCAAGGGAAGTATTCTTTTGAAATACTCCGGCATCTTCCAAAGCTTTCTGAACTAAATCTAAGGTCAGTAAATGATCGGGTTCTGTTCCTTCCACAGCAAGGGGTAAAATTCCAAAGCTGGTAGGATCAAACTCATAATCAGGTATAAACCCGCCTCGTTGGCAATAGAAACGATCGACAGGGTTCGTGGCATCACTAAAGTGTACCGGATCTATCCGATCAGCCGGAGCCGATTGGGTAGAGTCTACTTTGTTGACAATATTCTGCCAAAAAGTATGGGCATCCTGCGCCCCGGGAAAGACGCAGGATAGTCCAACTACAGCAACATCTGTTTTTTTCATGTTTAGTGTTTACAGAGGATTACCAATTATTTCCTGACATGATAAGCACCTGGCTTTCAGTTCCGTATTTTATTTCGTTAAGGAAGATTTCTTTTCCTTCATCCAATGGGATCATAGAAATTCCTCTACGTTCGTATTCAGATTCAAGGGTGGAAGAAACCATTCCTGCTCCTTTCCAAGGGCCCCAGTTGATGGAGATTACTTTTCCTTTTAATCTTTTATTCAGTGCATTAGCGTAATCATCCAGTACACTGTTGGCAGCAGCATAATCTGTCTGGCCTTTATTACCATATACCGATGCGATGCTTGAGAATAATACCACAAACTGGCAGTCTGTACGAAGTTGTTCCGCCAATACACGAAGGGGTTTTACTTTGGTATCAAATACGCGTCCGAAAGAGGATGTTGTTTTTTGTTTGAATAATTTATCTTCCAAAAGACCTGCTCCGTGGATCACTCCATCTAAACGGTTATATTTTTCATAAATACCGCTGATCAGATTGCTTAATCCTTCTTCATCGCAAAGGTCTAATGACTGATAAATAATCGTATTTCCAAGCGCTTCCATATCAAGGATCGTGCGTAGGATCTGATTATTTTTGAAAATTTTTGTGGTTTCTTTTTCAATCTCAGCAGGAGAAGTGAATTTTCCGGATTTAATCAGGAATGCTCTGATTTCCTCTTTCGTCTTCATTCCTTCGAATTCTTTAGCAGAAGCTTCATTTCTTGGATCTGCTGATCTTCCTACCAAAATATAAGTACATGGATAAGCCTGAGACATGTGTTTCACCAATTCTGCAGTGATTCCCTGTGCACCTCCCAATACCAGTACCACAGATTTCTGATCTAGCTGAATGTGAGCTTCACTTAAACTCGTTGACAATGGGGAAGGGATAATATCTACCTTATGTCTTTTTTCGTTTTTGTAAATAACTTCAGCTGGTTTATCGTTGGTTAATATTTCCTTTAAAGTAATATCAGCAATCTGATCTACTTCCTGAGGAGTGCTTAAACTGATGAATCTACAAGTTGTATGATCGAATTCTCTTGCTAAACTTTTGAAAAGTCCCGGATATCCCTGATGATGACGTAAAACGCTAACATCAGTTAGTTCCTGAATATGGGCTGCAATATCAGAGATTAAATAAACCCACTTGGCTTTGTCAAAATCCAGTTTTTTAATCAAATCAACGTGATCGATAATGCTTGGTTTGTCAGAA
Source organism: Chryseobacterium sp. 14P4.3.2 (assembly GCF_057799275.1). Classification (NCBI taxonomy): domain Bacteria; kingdom Pseudomonadati; phylum Bacteroidota; class Flavobacteriia; order Flavobacteriales; family Weeksellaceae; genus Chryseobacterium; species Chryseobacterium sp. 14P4.3.2. Next base: position 38,308 of record NZ_JBYOKO010000023.1, on the reverse strand, counting down.
GAAGAGAAGAGGTCCAGCATAATAAGTCCGTCAAATTTTGAAAGATCTTTGTCTGCGTTTACCAGTTCTACGATAGCGCCATGCTTTTCTAAAGCTTCTTTAATAGCTGATGTCTGCTTACTGTCATCCTGAGTGATTGCAAAATATTTTCCCTGAAGGACATCTGTATTTTGTGCTAAGAAATCATCTGTAGGCGTAATGTCAAAACGAAGACGTGATAGTACATTATTCGTAGCTTCAGGAGTGTTAACTTCCTTTGCTTCCTCTCTGACTTCGTTGTTTTCACCGCTCATTTCACTGATCCAGCTTGCCAATCCACGAAGAGTTTTAATGGCTGCCAGTTTTTCCATCACATCATCAGCCTGTTCAAGGTTTTCACCGAAACCGATCTTGTTTTTAAGATCTGCAATGATTTCCATACGCTTGATGGAATCAATACTAAGGTCTGCTTCCAAATCTAAGTCTAGGCCTAGCATTTCTTTTGGATATCCTGTTTTTTCACTTACGATATCAAGAATAGCGTTTTGAAGATCTTCTAATGATAAAGCAGATTTTGCTTGCGGTTTAGCAGTAGCATCATCTGAAGTTCCGTTTTTTTCAGGAGTTGCTGGTGTTGCATCTGCTCCGGAGAATTCAGTTAGCCAGGAAACCAATCCGCTCAGGGTTTTGATGGCTGCCAATTGTTCCATCACCATATCTTCATTGGTGTTACCTTTAGCTAATGTTCCTAGCTCATTACGAAGCGTTCCGATGATTTCCACTCTTTTAATAGAGTCAATACTTAGGTCTGCTTCAAGGTCCATTTCCATGCCCAGCATTTCCTGAGGATATCCTGTTTTATCACTTACAACCTGTAGTAATAAAGCTTTGATATCTCTTGTAGGTGCTGCTTTTACAGCAACGGCAGTAGCCGCTACAGCAACAGTTGCTGTTTGTTGAACCTGTTGTACAGGAATCGTACGTTCAGGAGCTGATGCCGGCATTGGTGTATTATAAACAGGCATTGGATTCACCTGAGGATTCTGTCCCATAAAGGAAAGCATCACATCACGTTGTGCCTGTACCATTAATTTCATGCTGTTTAAATATTCCTGCAACATACGTTCGGCTGTAGATAAGCTTTCCGGTGCAGGAGCTTGCGTATTATGAGTAGTAAAATTGTTCATAGGAATAGGATTTATGATAGGGAGTGCACCATTAGCAGGCAATGAACCTGTTGTCGGATGTGCAGCTTGTCCGTTAACACGCCAGATGGCAGGGCTTTTCTTATACAGCTCAGGCTGGTTGATGTCAACAAGCTGAACGAAACGGCCATCGAAAAGTTTTTCAATATTGAAGCTGCGTCCCGTACCTAAATACTGAGCTAACATACACAGTAAATGAGTGAATTTGTTACGGCTGCTGTCTTCAACATATAAGGTCAACTGGTCTTTTTCAAGACATGATTTTGCCAATCCTGTAAGGACTTTTCCTGGTCCTACCTCGATGAAGATTCTTGCTCCATCGTTATACATCGCTTGCATCTGCTCCACGAATCTTACCGGCTGTACCAGGTGATCAGTCAATCTTTCTTTGATGTCTGAAGGTTTCGACGGATATACTTGTGCTGTCGTATTAGACCATACAGGGATCTGCATTTCCTGGAAAGGGACGTCTTTTAATACCTCAGCATATAAATCTTTTGATTTTGCCAATAATGGACTGTGGAATGCACAGGCAACTTCTAATTTTTTAGCAGAAATACCTTCCTGTTTAAGGATTTCCAATAATGTATTGATGGCCGGAGTGCTTCCTGCAATGACACATTGAGTAGGAGCGTTGAAGTTAACCGGGTAACATCCCTCCACTTTAGCAATGATCGGCTGTAATCGTTCATGAGTAGCACTTGCTGCCAACATTGAACCCGGATCTCCACCTTCTACTGAATCTAAAATAGACTGAGCTCTACGGATACTTAAATCAACTAACTTCTCTTCTGCAAATACTCCAGAGAAACATAAAGCCGGTATTTCACCATAGCTGTGACCAGCCAGCATATCAGGAATAATTCCTAATGATTCTAAGAATTTTGCCAATGCAAGATCAACAATTCCTAAAAGTGGTTGTGCGAGACGGGTATCTTTAATGGTTTCTTTCTGTTGCTTTAAATCCGCTTCATTGAATGTTGCAGAAGGGAAAACCACTTTTTCCAACTCAGGATAGTTATCAATAATCTTACGCATAGCCGGGAAAACTACGAACAGATCACGAGCCATATTGATTCTCTGACTTCCTTGTCCAGGGAATGTGAAGGCTACTTTACCTTCTTTTTTATTAACGGTGAAAGTATCTTTTGTCTCAATCCCTAGCAATACTAGCTCGAGCTTCATCATCAGATCTTCTGCGGTGTCTGCAACAATACTGAACTGAATAGGCTTTTCTGAACTAATGCTTAAACTGTAAGCAATATCTTTTAATGGAATACCATCATTGATTTCCAGTAAAGTCTTAATCTGGCCCGATTGTTGTTTAGCTTCATCATAGGAATCTCCACGGAAGACAAATAATTCTGAAGGCCAGGACTGCATGGTAATAGAATCATCTTGTTTTGGATGGTTTGCTATTACCGTATGGAAGTTTGTACCTCCAAATCCAAAAGCACTGATTCCTGCATACCTGTTTTTTTCTGTCCACAATCCACTTTCTGCATGGAAAGAGAATGGGCTCGTTTTTGCATTATAATAAGCATTTGGATGCTGCAAGTGAAGGGTAGGAGGTTTTACTCCGTGATATACGGCCAGAGAAGCCTTGATCAAACCTGCTAAACCTGCAGCACATTTGGTATGTCCTATCTGAGTTTTCACAGAACCTAAATAAGTCTGTCCCGGTAAAGCTCCTGAACGGCTGAATAAATTAGTCAATGCACTCAGTTCGGTTTTATCTCCCACAACAGTACCTGTACCGTGAGCCTCTACCAATCCTACAGCTGCCGCACTGATTCCGGCCTGAGTATAAGCACGCTCAAGAGCTCTTACCTGACCTACTTTCCTAGGTGCCGTTAATCCAAGGGCTTTACCATCACTGGATCCGCCCACTCCTTTGATTACAGAGTAGATACGGTCTCCGTCGTTGATAGCATCTTCATATCTTTTCAACACAAGGATTGCAATTCCTTCTCCAAGGGCGATTCCGTCTGCATCACTGTCGAATGTAGCACATCTTCCTTTTCTGGAAAGGGCGTGGGTACTGGAGAACATCAGGTAATCGTTGATTCCGTTGTGTAAGTCTGCACCTCCGGCAAGAACCATGTCTGATTTACCTAATACAAGTTCCTGACAAGCTAAATCGATAGCTGCTAGTGAAGAAGCACATGCCGCATCTACGGTGAAGTTTCTCCCTCCAAGATCCAGGCGGTTCGTAATCCTACCTGCGATCACATTGGCCAAAATACCCGGGAAAGAATCCTCTGTGGTATGTGGAAAGGCTTCTTTTACTTCTTCGTGAAGTTCTCCGAAGACCTGTTTATAATATCCTCTGAAGCTATAGCTGTTGGCAAGATCATTACCTCCTTCAGCACCAATAATTACTGAGATATTTTCTCTGTTAATATACTTTTCACCATATCCTGCATCCTCCATTGCGCGTTTGGCTACCAATAAAGTGAGCAATTGTGTTGGCTCAATAGCGGCAAGAGATTGTGGCGGGATACCGAATGCCAATGGATCAAAATCAATTTTCGGAATGAAACCACCCCATTTTGAATGCGATACATCTGCTTCGTCTGAATCCGGTTTATAATAAAGTTCTTTATTCCATCTTTCATCCGGAACTTCAGTTACACTGTCTTTTCCCAGAATAATATTTCTCCAGTATTCTTCAAGATTTTTAGCCCCGGGGAATATACATTCCATACCTACGATAGCGATATCCAATGGTTTTTCGCTTGATGCTGGCTGTTCTGACAATGGTGCGTTTTGGATGTATTCGTAATTGCCGATACTAACATTATGGTGAAGTTCTTCAAGCGTAAGCACCTTGTTTTGCATGGTGGCAATCTGCCCGATCATGTACATTCCGAGATCCAGCTGATCATCTTTAGGAATGTTTACCAATTGATCTCCCTGACGTTCGATTCCTTTGGCTGCGATTCTTAAACGGCCTACATTGAGTTTCTCCAATTGCTCCCACACTACTTTTTTATCAGTTCCGGCAGCCAGAAGTTTAGCTTTTTCCGTTTTGAAGTGGTTGGCAAATGCTGTATTGAGACAACGGGTTTCATGGCCGGGAGCTGTTTCTAATAAAACAGTATCCTTAGCCTGCATCGCCTGTAACTGGAATTCTTCCTGAATAGCTCCGGTTTCTACAGCTTCCTGAGTGTACAGGTAAGCTGTTCCCATCAATACACCCACTTTTACCCCTCTGGCAGCTAATGGAGCAGCCATGATGGAGACGAATGCCGTTGAGAAATCATTATGGATTCCACCTGCGAAAAATACACTGATATTTTCCGGATGGTCTTCTTTTAATATGCGTTCAATTTGTTTTTCCCAAAGAACTGTACTGGATAATGGTCCCACGTGGCCACCACATTCACGGCCTTCGAAAATGAAATTTTTTGCACCTTCTTTAAGGAAAATATCCAACAAGGCAGGAGATGGAACGTGCAGGAATGTCTTTATTCCCGCTTTTTCAAATACTTTAGCCTGTGCAGGTCTTCCGCCTGCGATCAATACTACAGGAGGTTGGGCTTCAAGGATATAAGAGGTTTGTTCATCTCTTAATTCCTGCGGGGCAAATCCTAGAATACCTACACCCCATGTTTTGTTACCTGCCAGTTCTTTAGTTTCCATAACCAACGACTTTGCAGAGCTTCCTTTCAGTAATGATAAGGCAACAAATGGTAAAGCTCCGGCTTCTGCAACAGCATTGGCAAATCCGGGAACATCGCTTACACGGGTCATTGGCCCTTGTGCAATGGGATATTTTAATCCCAATTCCTGAGCTAATGGATTGTTCTGATCGATAACCTGAAGGGCTTTTGCCTGTTTCAGATGTCCATACATGGCTTCTCTGAATCCAAAAATCAGTTTTTTAAGAGTTCTGAAGTCTTCATAAAGATCTGTTGCTAAAGAGATATCTTGTCCCATAGGGATGTAGCATGTGCCAAGATCAAGTCCTGTAAAATACTGTTTAAGATCTCTGGCGGTAGGGTTTTCCGGTAATGCCGGTGAATTAGGTCTTACCAGCACACGGTGATCCGCAATAACTTTGGTTTCTGTACCATTTAGTTTTGAGCATACCTCTTTTAAATCCTTAGGAACAGAGCTTTCCGGAAACAGCGCTAGCTGGCTGTCCAGTACAATCCCTGTTGCTCCTAAAGCTTTTGCTGCCGCTGCGGTATGGAGACCTATTCCTCCCTGTACCCACACCGGAATGGTCTGGATTTCTTTGATGATACGCTGAAATAAAACAAATGTAGATTCGTAGCCTACCAGCCCGGCAGCTTCATTTCCTTTAATAATGATACCTTTTGCTCCTGACTGTTCAGCTTGTTTTGCTTCTTCCAAACTGCTTACCTGGTAAACAATGGATACATCCGGAGCATTGGCTGACATACCAAACGGCAGGATGGCAAATTTTACTTTTTCAGGAATCTGAAGTGATGTAAAACTGTCGTTAGAAAAGCAAATACCATAGGATGGTATATCTATTTGTTCAAGTTGTTTTAACGCATTTTCAGCAGCTGTTAAATCATGCCCCAGGTTGAGAACGGGAAATGCACCCGCCTGATGTAGTTTGGGCATTAGATTAACATCCGGTTTTTCGAAAGGCGTTAGTCCAATAATGGTTAAGTTTTTCATGGCGTGATAATTATTGAAATGATAGCAAGAGATTCCATAACAAAACGCTAAACTTTCGGGTAAAGCGACTATGTATTGTTATGATATAATAAAATTGGTTTTTGTTATATTGTTAACCATAAATGTTATTTTGTAACAAATATTCAATAATCCACTGAATGTCAGCAGATTGGTTAAAATGAGATTGACTTCCGTCTTTTTAAAGGATTCTTGCCCTAAAATGATCAAGTTTTTCATAGCATTTATGGTATTGAAATGTTATTATGAAATTTCACAACAAATCACATAACCATAGGTATTACCAGTGATTTGTTATGATGAGGGAATAAAAGTAATAAATTTATATTATATCTTTAATCATAAATGCAATTTAGTAATAATTTTTTAACAATTAGATGTTAATTATTTAAACGCTATTAAAGTGTATAATTTATTTTTTTATTCTTAGAAACAAGCGGATACAATCTTACTAATTATAATTATAAATGATTATAATTATAGTAATGTCAAGCAAAGATAGCAATAAAAAATAAAATATTTCAAAATTAAGAGATTTGTTTTTTTTATATTAATAAAAGATAATATGAATGGTAATCGGGGGAAAAGAGGGGTCATTAAAATTCGGAAAATGATAAAATTTTCATTTTGAAACTAAAAATAATGCTTTTTTTTAGCATGAAAAAAGAGGTGATTAGCTGGTAAACTGGATGTTATGGTTAAAAAAATGCAATTGAATTTTTTTTTTATGACTTTTTTGAACATTTGCCCGTAAATTTTCATAATTCATTTTAAGTATTTGTTTCACAGGGTGTTGAGTTTTATTAATAGAGGTGGAATAATTTTGTAATATTAATCTCTATAAGGTGATTTTAAAGACTTGTTTGTGAGTGGTTTACATTGGTATTAAAAAAATATTAAAATTTATCTTGGTTGTCTGGAGATTAAATAATTTCATTTTAAGCCAATGTGATGTTCTGCTTATCTGATGGGATTTGATATTGTATGATTATACTTATTATACCGGATTGGCTTTTATAAGAATTTTGCCGTTGTGAGCGCTTCTGATTTTACGATTAAAAATGACAATTAATTGTTTCAAAAAGGGTTGATGAGATGAAGGTGATTGTATGAAAAACAGAAAATAAACGATGTCATATTAAAATAAAACTCCAAAAAGCGGACTGCTTTTTGGAGTTTTGAAAATCTTTTAATATTGAACCTGGTCTTTAAAACAGGCTTAGATTATATTGTTTCACAAGATCTAAAATTATATGATAACCTGCTAATGAATTTCCATGCTGATCCAGAGATGGACTGAAAACGCCTATTCCCATTTTTCCGGGAACGCTTACTGTAATTCCTCCTCCAACACCGGATTTGCTTGGCAAGCCTACCATACGTGAATATTCTCCGCTGAATTCATACATTCCGGCAGTTAACATTTGAGATTCTATTAATTGGGCAACTTCTGCATTTTTATATTTGGAATCTCCGTCAAATCTTACACACTGATTGGCAAAGAAATATCCTATTTTGGCAAGATCTTCCGCCGTAAGTTCGATGGAGCATTGTTTGAAATAGTTATCCAGCTGATCTTCGTTACCGGTAATCAACCCATTGTTTTTCATCAGGTAAAACATTCCACGGTTACGGTGTCCTGTAGATTTTTCAGATTCGTAAACAGATTTATTGTATTCGATGGATTGATTTTTGGTAATATACCGTACCATATCCAAAACTTTAAGAAACGGTTTTTCGCCTTCTCCTGAAATTAAAGAAGTGGTAAGAATGGCTCCTGCGTTCATCATTGGATTCAGCGGTTTGCCTGTTGTTTCAAGGTTTGAGAAATGATTGAAAGGTTTATCAGATCCAAAATATCCTATTTTATCAAAAACATTGGCTTCACCTCTTTCGTTGACAGCGATCATCAATGCAATAATTTTGGAGATGCTCTGCATTGTGAATTTTTTTTGTATATCTCCGGTACTGAATATTTTCCCATTTTTGTCCACTACTGAAAAAGCAATGGCTTTAGCATCCATTTTCCCCAGTTCAGGAATATAGTCAGCAACTTTCCCCTGTGTATAATATGCTCTGTTTTTCTCCATGATACCGTTTAATATTTTTTCAGAAATGGTAGAGATATCTGCGGTTTTCTGAGCATAAACTAAAGTGTTGAAGGAAAGGAAAGCAGTAATGGCAAAGCCTTTTGCGGAAAATAAAATGCTGTTTTTTTTCATATAAAAAAGTATTCGGATACAATGTTTTTTGATTAACCTTAAAAAAAACAAAGATAAAGTATTTCATGTTCGTTGGCAATTGTCCCGTGATATTCATTTCAGAATAGCTTTTTGAAAGATTTACTTACAGGTCCGACCGTACTGTAACGATTGTCATAAAGCAGAAGTAGAGCATGAACTGATTTCCTAATATAGCTAATAAGTGAAGTTGTATATAAAATGGACTAAAATACTTCTCCAATATTTGCGAAAAAGCCATGAGAGTTATTTTGACCGAAGCCGTAGTCTATAGCTAAGTTGGTGCTGCTGTGCTTGTTCAGTTTAATTCGTAATCCGACTCCGTACCCGAAAAGAAGTTTTTTGTATTCATCAGAAAGATCTGCAGAGAAGGATTGTACATTCGCAAAAACTACGCCTCCTAATAATCCGTTTCTGGTAATTCCAAAGCGGTATTCATTTTCATAATAATACATATTTTTGCCCCGAAATCTGCTTTGTATATAGCCCCGCCCCATATTGTTCTGATCGTCCCATCCTGTGCTGGGAAGCATAAGGTAAGGAGGAATTGTTTTACTGGTAGTGAGCCATGCAAATCCCCAAAATGCAAGAGTATTTTCCGAGTTTGTAGGGAAACGGACGTATTTTCTGGCGTCTATCTGAAGTGAGGACCAGTTGGACTGGCTGCCGAGAAATGTAAAATTGGGACGGTAAGTAATGCTTAAATACTCACCGTTCTGAGGATTGATCTGATTGAGTCTGTTATCATATAATGCTTTTACAGCCAGCCCTGAAGCTCTTTCAGAAGTTTTTAAATCCCGGGAGAGAATATGATTGATTCTTTTCCCTAATGAATCCGTAATTTTAATGCTCCAGAACTGGTCATAGTAAATACCACCCCCCACATAAAAATCTTTTAGCGCTTTAAACATAATAGACTGATGCAGCTTTATATATTTAAAGTTGACGGTGTACGCTGTATTGGAGTTGGCTTCTATTGAAATTCTTTTACCTCCTAAGCCGTATACTTCTGAGGGATAGTTGAGGTACTTGAAATCACTGATGAAATTGATTTTGTTTTCCCTTGTCCAGATATTGGCATATAGGGGGGAAATAGTCTGTTTATATTGTGAATAGGTATAGCTTGTGGTGATGTTGGAGATTTTCTGACCTTTGGAATTTTGCTGGTAAAATCCAATATTACCACTTACAACACCGGCAAATCCTGTCTGTAAAGTATAACCTGCGGCCGGAATCAGGGACCAGTTAAATTTTTTTCCTGCCCGGATTGTATCTCCATTGTTTTTTTTATGCAGTATTCTGTGAAGAATATCTACCACATCTTTTTGTTGTACTCCCTCTTGGGGGAAAGGGTCTGATAGGGAAAGGGTTGGCTGGCTTTGGGCCATGCAGAGAAAAGGAAAGATGATAATAAGAAAACAAATGAAGTTTTTTTTCATTGTTATGGGTTTATTATAACAATATTACATATAAATTCTTAGGTGTACGTAAATAATTTAATGGCTTCTTTTTTTTATTCTGTCTTTTTCAGTGACTAATCTTGTGAGGTGTTCTGTAATTTTAGTTTAAAAAATTTAATTCAGATGATTTTATGGTAAGATTACAAATTACAAGGCGAAACGGCAGTGTTCAGCTTCTCTTGTGGCTTCTTTTTTCTTAATCTCAATTTCCTATAAAATCCTACTTTACAAGTTTAAAAAACGGTTAGTTTTATATCCTGAATCTGGTATTTTGGTTATGGATTATATTCTTGTTTATATCAATAATGATTAAAATAATAAACATTGATAGGTTTATTTGTTTATTTTTTACTTCAATTTTTCCTAAAAATGGCTTAAAATTCACTTTTTATTGTTAAAAATGAATGTGAAGCTGAATTTTATAGATAACTATAATGTGGGTGAAATAACACATAATGATGGATTTTGTTATATTGTTGATATTTAGCTATTAATTCATTGATTATTTTCACTATTAAATGATTTTTGTGTTATTTTTTTTACTAATTTGGAAAAAAATTAATAACACTTTTTTAATAACTATGAAAAACAACACCTACTTTAGTAGGCAGCACATCTTCAGATGGCTCCTGCTATGTTGGCTTTTAGTGCCGTGGGCACTACAAGCACAAACTCGAATTACATGGAACTCCCAAGTCGGATGTCAGGAATTTAGGGGCGAAAAAGAAGGCCCCGATGGTAATGGAATAGCCAGTTCCTACATCGATTCTTCTCAATGCCTCCGGGTCTGTGAACAGAGTATTGTGACCTATACAGTAAACGGTCAGAATATTTCCAATGTACAATGGACTGTTTCTGGAGGAAGTGTCTCACCAACAGGTCCAGGAAATACCCAGGCAATAGTCAATTGGGGTTCTGCAGGTAATGGCTCTATACAGGCTACTATTACTTACAGCGACGGAACTGTTGAAAATCAGACGATGTGTATCGAAAAGATCAATAGTCCGGTAGCAAAATTTGAACTGTTAAATCTGGATTCTTCCGTATGTAAAAATACACCGGTTTACTTTGATAACCTGTCTTACCAAAACGGAGGGACAGATATTGTCAATTATTTCTGGGAATTTGGGGACGGAACAACTTCTACGGCTTTTGAACCTTCTCATGCTTATACAGACTCAGGCGTTTATACGATAAAATTAACCGTGACAAACAAATGTGGATGTTCAAGTTCTGTGAAGAAGGAGATTAACGTAAATAAAGCACCTCCTGTGCAGATCAACTGTGCTTCTGTAGTATGTGAAGGAAGCCTTGAAAAATACAGTGTACAGGATGGATGTAAACAAGGTCAATGGAAAGTAATTGGCGGAACTATTGTAAGTAACAATGGTAACGAAATCGAAGTAAAATGGGATCAGGTTGATCCTGCTGACGGCTTTGGTTATGTGATGTTCTTATCAGAATGTGCTTGCCCTGAATGGACAACTGTTAAAATTCCGGTGATTTTATCTAAGGTAATAATCAAAGGAGAGCCTGTAGTATGTGCCAACAAGCAATATACTTATGCAGTTCCTCAGTGGCCGACTACTGATGTGAAATGGAGCTTGTCAGGTCCTGCAGGGGGGCAGCTAAATTACAATCAGCAGAGAAATGAAGTTCTTTTCAGTGCAACTCAGGCGGGAACTTACAGTCTTAAAGCTAATTATTTCAACACGTGGATGTCATGTGAAGGAATGGGTGTCATTGATATCGTAGTAGAAGAGCCTGTGACTGTAGTAAATACAGGATCAGAAGAGATCTGTGCAGGAGAAAGCCAGTCATTTACAACGACTCCGAATGTACCTGTTATCTGGAAAGTAACAACAGGAAGTTCTGTATATACATCACCTCCAACAACAGGGGTGTTCACGTATACTTTTGCTACTGCAGGTACTTATACGGTTACAGCCACCAAACAAAACGGAGGCTGCGAAAGTAAGGGAGTACAAATAAAAGTATCTCCGATTCCTGCTGCTCCTACAGGATCAATAACAGGTGAGAGCAGAGTATGTCCTGGAGTTCCTTATGTTTACACACTTAGCTCAGTGGATCCAGGAATGATCCCGGTATGGGAAGTTTCTAACGGAACTATTCAGGGAAGTAATACAGGAGCTTCAGTAACTGTTATCTTTAATTCCGGATTTGTTGCACTTACTGTGCGTAACAGAACAACCGATGGTGCGGGATGTCTTTCAAATCCAAGACTTATTAAGCTGAAAGAATTAACGCTTACGGGAATTACCATGAACGCTAACCCGGGACCTTTCTGCCCAAGCAGTATGCAGTCTTTCAGCGTAAATCTAGGTGGAATTACTCCTGATTCAATAGAATGGAGTCTTGGAAATCCTGGCTTTGGTAGTGTTGTATCCGGTCAGGGAACTGCAAATATCAATGTTAATTTTAACGAAATTTCAGGATCTAACAATACAACAACTCTGAATGTGAAAATAGTGAAATGCGGAATGACAAAAAATATAAGTATTCCGATTTCATTACTGACTCTCCCAGTTGTTAATTTTACTAATGTTGGAAGTATTTGTTTAGGGTCAGATTTGCATTTTACCATTAATCAGGGGACAATTACTTCAGCGCCTGGGGGGGTTAAGTTTACCTTTACCAATGGTTCAACTTATCCTGCGAATTTTGACGCAACAGGAAATTATACGATTCCAAATAATGGATATATCCTGAATAATACAGGAGGTAATATTTCTCAAACCGTAACAGTAACTTATTATGGAACAAACGGGTGTAATTACGCACCTACAGCAAGTGCCAATTTTGTGATATTCCCTGAGACGATTATTACGGTTTCTCCGGTATATAATATCGCTGTATGTGATCCTGCTTCTATGGCTCCATATACTCTTACAGCTAACAGTTCTACAGGACTTACAAATACAACCGGCTGGCAGTGGTATAAAAATGGAGTACAAATACCGTTAGCTACTACCAATAGCTATACTATTGCAGGAGCTAATGCGTTAGGTATTTATAAAGTAAGAGCAACAGATCAGAATGGTTGTGTTGTTTATTCACAAGAGATCAAAGTAGTACAGTCTTGCCCAAGCAATAGCAGCTGTACAGCAGATCCTCAGATCAACTTCAGTCCGAAATGGACAGGTTGTAATACGATTAGTGTTACCAATTTAAGTTATATCGGAACTCCGGATGAAATTCAATGGGTTTCTGATAGTGTACTTACTTTAGCGTCTGCTCAGGGGGCTCCTACTGCTACGTATTCAACTACGCTTGCGGGTGCACATATTGTTTTTGTACGTCTTAGATATGGTACGTGCTGGTATTCAAGAGGAATAGAAGTAAGAAAGAACTACGAGCCTAAATTTAATGTAGGTATAGTTTGTAATGGAAATAACTATAATGTTACTCTTTATAATACTTCTACTGTATTTGAAGCTACGGGACCTATCACGTATACGTTTAACGGAGGAGGACAGCCTCAGTCAGGACAGACTGCTACTTACAACAATTTGGCACCGGGTACTTATACCTTCACATTGATCATGACTTCACCAGGATTGCCAACATGTACTGTTTCGAAGACTGTTACATTGGCTCCGCCTCCAAGTCTGAATTTTGTAATTCCGGCAGTAGCATGTTCAGGAGAAGTAATCAATCTGGTTGCTCCGGGGTATAATCCGGCTAATACTTATACATGGTACTTTGGTAATAGTTCTATCATTGCTTCAGGAGCTAGTACACCGGTAGCGATTGTAGGAGCTGGAAATACTACTATAAAATTGAGAATTAAGACTGCCCAAGGGTGTTTTTATGACTCTGCATTTGCCCCAATTGTTATAAAAGGTACAAACTTTAGTGGAAGCATTATTCCTCCAGCTGCTGTTGCATGTATTGGGAATAATCCGGTAGTTACTTTTGTTCCGACAGGGGTCGCTCCTTCTGGTTATATCTGGATGAACGGAGCCCAGCCTGTAGCAGGAGCACCAAGTTCTGCCAGCTTCACTCCGACTCAGTCTGGTAGTTACTGGCCGGTATTGGTGTCAGCAGACGGATGTAAGACTGAATTTATGAGTGAGCAGCCAGTTTCTGTGACACTTAAGAGCCTTCCATATGTTAATATTTCAGGAAAAGCAAATATCTGCTCAGGATCCTCAACGATTCTTACAGGTATTGTAACTGATAATACATTACAGTATCAATGGAAGAAGAATGGGGTATTAGCATCACCGGCATGGAGCGCTGGTCCTTATCCTATTGCCTTTAATACAGGAACTTTAACTACAGGTACATATGTCTTTACTCTTGAGGTTAGAACACCTGGAGCATCAGGATGTGTTAGTTCTAAAAACTTTACTGTTACAGTAAGTAATCCGCCATCAGCAGTTACAATTTCGTATGCTATGCAGAGCTGCCAGCCTTATGAAGTTAAATTAACGGCATCAGGACCAGCATCAGGAGATTATAACTGGAGTAACGGAATGACAGGCCAGTCTATTGTAGTAAATGAAGGCGGTGCTTATCAGGTTATTTACACGGCACCAAGCGGTTGTAAAGTAAGCCATACAGTAGAAGTGCCATTGAGTCTTGAAAGTCTTATGTGGGTATTCCCTACAGGATGTTATGATAACTGCTATAGAAAAGGATATGTATTGGGACCAAAAGGATTGTTTGATCACTACGAATGGCAACTGTTCAGCAACAGTATTCAAAGTGGAAACAATAGCTTCATCAATCCGCTTTATCCTGGAACACCTGGAACTTATCAGTTACAGATCAATCAATTTGGATGTCAGTATATCTCAGGTGCAATGAACTACTTCCCTGGTAAAGAATGTGGAGTAGAAACAGATTGTAAATTGAAAGCTGACTTTAAACCTATGAAATGGGATGGTGATCATTATAATATATATGGTGCTATTCATAATGGCGGATCTCAGGCTATAACTCTTACAATTTCCAGTGTAAATGGATACGGAAGCTATATTCCATCCATGATCACTATTCCTGCAGGAGGTACATATGACCTGAGTTCAAATCCATTAGCATTCTACCCGAATCCTAACTTCCAGGGCGTTGATGAAATTTTATTATTCAATGAAACTTGTAAGTTTAGTACCAAAGTAGTAGATCCTTATTGGATGAGTAGTAAGCAAGCGAATAGAGGAGTGACTACAACTTCAGTTTCTTCGCTGAAAATGATACCAAATCCTGCGAAGGAAAAAGTGAAAATCTCGTATAATACGGGCGATGAAAATTTACAGGCAAAACAGGTTACGGTTTTTGATGCCATAGGCAATGTCAAATTCCGCAAAGAACTGAAAGCGGCTTCCGGAGAGGTAGACGTGGAAGTTTCAAACTGGCTGCAAGGTGTTTACATTGTCATTGTACAAACGGGAGACACATCATTACAAGGAAAACTAATTAAGAATTAGTAACTTATAAGACAGTGTTCTCTTCGGAGAGCACTGTTTTTTTATAATATGTGATAACTAAATGAATTTTTATGATACAATTTAAAAACAAACTGTATGGATTGCTTCTGATGTTGCCGGTATTATCTTTTAGCCAGACCTACCAGTGGCAATGGGGAAAACAAGCAGGTGGAGCAACAGGTTCTGCAGACCCTGGATTTAATTATAAATCTGATGAATCAATCCGGGATATTGTTGTGGATAGCAATAATAACACTTATTATCTGACTACAGTATGGGCACAGGATCAAAATCTGAACGGAACCTCAGTTCAGAACTACGGACTTCGTGATCTTCTTCTTTTTTCTACTGACTGCCAGGGAAATATAAGATGGTCAAGAACTATAGGAGGGACCGGGACTGGAGAAAATGCCTGGCATATTGAGGTGGATAATAACGGAGGGTTGTATATAATGGCTACGCTTTATAATGCAGCAGATGCTAATAATCCTAATGCAATTCCTATACGCCTGGATGATAATAATTCCATCCCGGCATATAACTATGTAGATGCAGTTACTCCAGATCCTGGATTTAAGTCTGCTTATTTACTAAAATATAAGACGTCTGATGGTACATTGGCATGGAGTAAATCTTTGCAGGGAGATGTTACATATCTTGGACGAATTTGTGATGTTCAAATGATGTATATGGACTCTTCCAAAAATATCCATTCTATTATGGGCTTTAGAGCCGGAAGTCATTTAAATGGAATGATCACAGTACCTTCCACCTATACTTCAGACTATAAGTATTATATGGTGAAATTCAATTATGATAATGGTAATATGACACCTTCTACAGTATTGCCTCTTCCTATCACAGGAGGTCTAAGTACGGGCATTGATAACGGAAAAGTAAACTTGTTATATGATGAAACTCTGAACCGTTATTATCTTGCGGGAAGAAGAATGTACGGAGATTTTGGTAGTAATTATGAAGATCTCTCCTATAATAATGTCCCTTTTACGAAAGATGGGTATTTATTGGCTTTTGATGGAAGCACTGGAGCAGAAGTGTGGCGGAAAGAACTGGATGGTAACTGGCAGGGGGTTATAGATAACGAAATTCATTCTGTTATCAAAGAACCTGGCTCCTCAGATATTTATATTTCAGGCCGTTATTATACAGGAACTGTGGCAGGTACTTTTGGCAATTATACCTTCCCTTTACCGCCTTACGAGGGCCAGGTGCCTTTTGTGATGAGACTTGGTGCTGATGGTGCTGTAAAATGGGCTAAGATTGCTGATGGAATAACCACTTATGGGGGATATCGTTTTGTAAAAGGTCAAATTGCCATTAACGGAAACGAGGTGGCCTTTGCCAAAGGAAGCTGGAATGATATTTGGGGTAATTATTCTATGGTACGCCCGAATGGAGACAGAGCAGATCCTCTGCTGGTACGTCTTAATAAAACTACTGGAGCTGTAATAGCAGCAGAAGACATTCTTAGTAATGTTGGTTCTCAGGATGAGTTTACGGCTATTGCTGTAGATAATGATGGAAATTATATATTGGGAGGCCTTTTTCATGATCAGTTATTTACTGATCCTAATGATGGGGTTGCTACTATGGGAGTTAATGTTCTGGGCGGAAAATCTCAATCTTTTTTTACAAAGTATGCTAAATCAGCTTGCAGCCAGATGTCCGTAGAGGAAACTGCTGCTCAGGCCGGTATACAGTTATATCCGAATCCTGTACAGGATGTTCTTACGATAAGAAGTAAAGATCCGTTGGTTTCTTATGAGATCTACGCTGCAACAGGACAATTAATCAAGCAGGGAAATCTAAGTATGATGCAGGAGAAAATAGCATTATCCTCTCTTCAGACAGGAGTATATTACATAAAACTTAAAACCAAATCTTCTACAGTAACAGAGAAAATACTTAAGAAGTAAAAAATAAGACTGAAAACTAATAACATTATAAAAAAACAGTACTTTCTTTTGATAGTACTGTTTTTTTATGATTAAATTATTTTTAAGGTTTGCCAGTTCCTGCTATCCCTACTTCCAGTACCTGAAATGTTCCGGGTAATATTGCGGCTCTTCCTCTGCTGTCTTTTTCTTTTGTACTAAAATCAGCAGTGGGAAGATAAAGATGATGAGTGGAGGGATCCAAAGCTATGGTACGTGCTCCTTTTTTAGTTTCAATATTAGGAAGAGAGGTGTACTGATTAGCGTGGTCCTGATGAACCACAGAAATAGTTCCTTCCCCATTTGATGTATAAATAGTATTAGACGCAGAATCAAATACAACTCCATCAGAGCCTTCTCCAATAGATGTTTTTTTGATCACTTTTCCTGTATTGGAATCCAAAATAACCAGCATTTTGTAACAGGTGCTGAAGAGTCTGTTGGTTTTGGTATCTATAGCAAGTCCGGAAGGCTCCTCTTCCTTATCCAGATCCCAATGATGCAGGACGGTAAAAGTCTTCACATCAATAACAGCCACTTCATTTTTATCTTCAATATTAACAAATATTCTCCCTTTATTGTCGCTCACGGCAGTTTCCGGTTTTCCGCCAACATCTATGGTCCTGATAACGGCATTGGTTTGAGGATCAATAATACTTACATCATTACTTTTTCCATTACAGACAATTAATTTTTTTGAAAAAATTTCATAGAATATTGCATCCGGATTTTTACCGGCAGGAATTTCACTGATGACCTTGCTGGTGTGAGTATCGAATACTTTTACCATATCCAGTTTACCACAGGAAATATAACCTTTGTTGGTGTCCGGGACAAAAGCTATACCATGAACTCCATTGGTATCTGTAATTTCAGCAACAGGAGAGCCTGTTACTTTATCGATGATATTTACCCGGCTGCCATGACTTACATACAGCCGGTTATTTTGAGGATTGAGGGATAAATAGTCCCAACCGCTGCCATCTCCACCGATTTGCAATGTTTTGAGAACTTTCAATGGATTATGATTTTGAGCATAAATGTTGAAGGATAGTGTAAGAAATACAGCGGTGAGTGAAATGGATTTTATTCTCATAGTTGAATGGGTTTTTAAATTGGAAAAAGGTTAAAATTGTTTTACCAGGCCAATAGAAAATTGCTTATTGCTGTAGCCCGGAAATATAAAAGCCTGATTTTTTTTGTTTTTACCGCCAATGTGAATCTTATCATAAAGCCAGTAAGATAGAGTAGTAGAAAGGATACCTACCCCAGCTCCGGCAGCCACATCACCCAGCCAGTGTTTGTTGTTGTACATTCTGAGGATTCCCGTTCCCGTAGCAACGGCATAGCCTGCAACGCCTATCCATGGTGAAACATTCCAGTATTCCCTGCGCAGAAATTCGGCAGAAGCAAAGGCGATAGCAGTATGTCCCGAAGGAAAAGACTGATTATTGCTTCCGTCAGGTCTTTCCTGGCGGGTCAATCTCTTTGTGGGAATAACAATAGCTGTAGAAATTCCTATAGACATTGCATATACAATCAGTTCTTTTTTATGGAACTTTCCCCTTTTATACCAAATGCCTGAAGAGCAAAAACGGCAGCGCCAGGCAGAAACTGAGTATAATTGTCAATTGTGGTACGGAAGGTCGGATGATCCTCCATTATTTCATTTCGGGTATCGAAGTTGACCTTTTTAAACCATTTGGTCTCTGTAGCCAATACTCCATACGTAATCAATGCACCCGGAATAATAAACTGCCTGGCTTTTAGTTTGAAAGGCGCCTGTAAACTGTCTCTGACAGTAGCATTAGTAGTAATCGCAGCACTATCTTTTGCTGAGGTAAGAAGGCTGTCGTTTTGTGCGGATATTGCAATAGGCAATAGAAAGAAGATTAGAAATTTCATTCTTCAGTTTTTTTTAATTGAATTTTGTTTAATAAGGTTGGAAAGACAATCAGTAAAAGAGGCAGGGCAATCAGAAAACCACCGATAACTGCAATTGCTAAAGGCTGATGCATCTGAGCACCCGTTCCAATTCCTAATGCGAGGGGCATTAAAGCAATGATCGCTCCTAATGCAGTCATTAATTTTGGACGGAGCCTTGTACTGATCGCATATATAATAGCCTGTTCTCTACTTTTGGAAGCCAGGCTCTCATGAAATTGCAGATAAGTGAAAATGGCATTTTCCCCAATGATTCCCACCATCATAATCAATCCTGTGTAGCTTCCCACATTCAAAGGAGTACTGGTGAGGTACAAAAGAAATATTCCTCCGGATATCCCCAGAACGGAAATAAATAAAATAAGAAGGGCCACCGTAATATTTCTGAACAGGAAAAGCATCACAGAAAATACAAGCAGACAAGAAATTCCCAGAATAATAAGAAGTTCCCGGAAAGATTGCTGCTGTTCCGCATAAGCACCGCCATAAACAATGGAGTAACCTGCCGGAAGCCTGATCTTCTGATCCAGTTGTTTTTGAATCTCTTTAATAGTACCTCCAAGGTCCCCGTTATCCAATCTTGCGGTTACAATTCCAAGCGTCTGAAGATCTTCTCTGTTTACCTCTGCAGAACCACTGGTAATATTTACATTAGCAAATTCACTTAACGGTTTTAATGTTCCGTCAGGTAAAGAAATCATACTGTTGTTGATCTCATTAAGAGACTGATTGGTTTTGCTGTTGTACAGCAGCCGGATAGGAGTAAACTGAACCTGGTCAAAGATATTTCCTGCAACATTCCCATCCAGGTTGGCCTGAAGCTGACTCTGAAAATCCGGCAATGCAATTTTATACTGAGCTAAAACAGGAAGTTTTGGAGTAATAATCATTGAAGGGCCTGCAATGACAATTCCGTCAAATACGTCGGCAGTACCATTCACCTTTCCTACAATGTCAGCTACCTTTTTCGAGTAATTTTCAATAACTTTCTGATCAGCACCAAAAATTTTAATCTCAATAGGCTGTACACTGCTCATGAGATCACCCAGCATATCTGAAATCACCTGTCCGAAATCAACCGTTAAAGGAAGTCCTGAAGCATCTATTTTTGACCGGATTTCATCGGTAACCTCAGCAGTGGTTTTGCTTCTGTCTTTTTTTAGCTGAATCAGGTAATCACCCGTATTGGGTTCTGTGATAAAAAAGCCCATCTGTGTACCTGTTCTTCTGCTGTAGGCCGCAACTTCAGGATTGGAAACGATTATCTTTTCCACTATTTTCAACTCCCGGTCTGTTTCTTCCAGTGAGGTTCCCGGGGGCGATTTATAGTCCAGAACAATACTGCCTTCATCCATTTCCGGTAAAAATCCTGTACTGATATTAGGTAAAATAAAAGCAGTAACCATAATAAGAAACACAATGAAAATATAACTGAAAAGTGGTTTTCTGATAAAAAATCCAACCCATTTTCGCTCTTTAACATCATGATGCTGCAGGTTTTTTTCTTTTGTTTTTCCGGAAGAAAGGAATAGATAGATTACGGGAAGCAATATCCAGGTGGCAAAGAAAGAACAGATTAAAGTAACAATCATGGTATTCGTCATGACTTTGAAATAAGCTCCGGCAACACCGCTCATCAATATGAAAGGTAAAAATATGACGATTGTACTTAATGAAGAACCCACCATTGCTTTTAGGAGATAATTGATGGCTTTCTGAACCAATGTTCTGGAAGACTCTTCAGGATGTTCTTCGTGGGTACGGTGTATTTGCTCTACCACCACAATGGCATCATCTATAATAAGGCCGATGGCAGCAGCAATGGCTCCTAAAGTCATAATATTAAAAGTCTGCCCAACAGCATAGAGAACCAGCATGGTAAGACTTAATGTAATAGGAATCGTAATCAATATGACAGTACTGGCTTTCCAGGAGCGAAGAAAAATAATGGCAACAATAATCGCCAGTACAAGGCCGATCCATAATGCATCTGTTACACTTTTTATAGAATCATTTACAAAATCTGCCTGTACATAATAAGGTTTTAACACTACATCTTTCGTCAGGGTTTTCTGCAAATCCTCAATTTTGGCATTCATAGCTTTGGTCAGTTCCACTACATTCGCATTGGGCTGCTGAATGACAGCAATGAGGATGCTTTCTTGTCCATTGGCATTAACCTTAATATATTGTTTTGCCTGATGAATATTGATTTCAGCAATGTCTCCCAATAAAACAATTCGGTTGCCGTTGTTGCTGATCACCAGATTTTTAAGCTGGTTTTCATTCCGGATCTGTGCATCCGTAAGGGTAAGGTAAAGATATCTGAAATCTGAAGAATATCCATTTGATTTAATAAAATTGGTGGTATTAATTGCCTGTTCAACAGTGGCTGAAGTAATCCCCAGACGGGCCATCATCTGTTGATTCATCAAGACCCGGAACTCTTTATCCTGCCCGCCGATCACTCTTATTTCGCTTACACCGGGAACCTGAGAAAGAAAAGGCTTGATGGTATACAGAGCAAGCTGTTTCAGGGCTATAGGATCTTTAGTATCAGAATTTAAAGAATATCCCATTACCGGAAGAATGGAAGGATTCATCTTTTCTACAGTAATATTGGCTTCCGGAGGCAGCTGATTTCGGACCTCATTGATGCTGCTTTCCACCTGCTGTTTCGCCAGGTCTACATTCACCTTCCAGGACAGGAATGCTGAAATTTCGCAACTCCCTCTGCTGGTTGTACTTTTAAGAATCTCAAGGTCAGGTACTTTTTTTATTGCATTTTCCAATACCTTGGTCACCCCTACAGTCATCTGGCTGACAGGTTGCTGTCCTGCATCTGCAATCACTTTTATTTTCGGGAAAGTGACCTGTGGAAACAAAGCAGACTGTATTTGCGTATAGGAATAAATCCCCCCTGAAAGTATCAGAAAAATCAGGATCAGCAGGGGACTTTTGTAGGTTACAAAGAATGATTTTTTCATCAGATTAAGGGTTTTTAATTTTTACAGCAGCCGTATCGCTTAATCCGAAATTTCCGGAAACGATCACTCTGTCTTTTGTGGTAATATTCCCTGATTGTATCTGAATATATCGGTCTGTTTCAGCTCCTTTTACAACAGGTGTTTTTACAGCGGTGGTATCGTTCATTATTTTCATTATCCAGAAAGAAGACTGGGTTTCATCACTTAATACAGCCATTTTAGGAACAGATAAACCATAGGCCGTTGATTTGGAGAAAGTAACAGTCCCAATTAAATTTTCAGGAATAGTGCTGCCTCCTGCTATCTTCAGAAGGACTTTTACCGTCTGGGAAACCGCATCTACGGAAGGCATCACTTTGGCTATTTTAGCAGGCAGGCTGTTGCCATCGGGTAATTTTACCGCGAGAGAATTTTGATTTTTTATCAGCTGCAGATATTCATAAGGAACATCCACCACAAATCCAAAGCTGGAAGCATCCGTTACTGTTGCGAGGATTTCACCGTCCTGTACATAATCACCGATCTGATGATTTAACATTACTACATATCCGGTTGCCGGGCTTACCACAGTGGTCGCTCCATTGAATCTGAAGGACTGATCCAGTTTATTAATCGTATTACCTAAGGCCCGCGATTCTTTGGTCTGCAAACCGAAAAGTACAGAACCCCGGCCTATCCGGTCTCCAAGCCTTACATTCATACTCGTGATATACCCTGTACTGTTGGCTTTTGCATCCGATTTCAAAAGATAGGTTGCTGTAGCATTCAGGGTGACTTCATTATGAAGCTGGATGGTATCGGAAGGATAGGCAATAGCTACTTCTGTTTTAGGATTTGCTTCCGGTTTTGCTTCTTCGGGAGCTGCAGTATCATTTTTCTTACAGCTGAATGTAAGAATACTCACTAATATCAGGTAAAATAACTGTTTCATGATTATTGAATAATTAGGTATTGCATCTGGTTCTGCAGGTTAAACAAAGTGGCATTGTACTGAATAATATTACCCTTTAGGCTCAATAAATTATTAATAGATAAAATAAAATCCACCATTCTTACATCTCCGGTCGGAAGCTGTTTGGCATTAGCTTCTACCAGCGTCTTTGCATAGTTGATCTGCTGGTTGGCTGTTCCTATCATTTTATAATACTGTTCCATCTGATTTTGAATCTGAAAAATTTGCTGCTGGTATTGTCTTTCTGTTTGTTCCAGATATTTTTGCCGGGTTTGTAGGGCCAGTTGATTTTGCTGCAGGAGCATTTTTTTCTGATGGCCGTCATAGATTGGAATAGAAACTCCTACACCAACTCCCAATCCGAAGTTTTTGTAAGGAGTTTGTATAAACGAAGATTGATATCCGCCATCAGAAAATGCAGTAATCTTGGGCTTATAATTGTATTTTATAATCTCACTGTCATTTTTTATTTTCAGACTGTCCGCTTTAAAAGATTGGTGATAAACGCTTTCTTTAAAATCTACTGGATTGAGGGTTTTATCGATATTGGGAGTATTCAGAGGAGAGAAATGAGTATCAACAATGCCACACAGATAATTAAGCAGGGCATAATTGCTTTGCCATTCAGCTTGCTGCTGCTCCAGGGTGAGTTCGTTTTGCTGAAGGGTAACTTTGAAGGTCAGATAATCTGTTTGTTTAAAAACGGACGATTGCGTTAATTTTTTCAGAACCACATCTTCCTGGTTAAGCAGACTGATGATTTCCTTACTGAGTTCATAACGCTGCTGGCTGGTGTAGGTAGCAATGTATTGATCCGTAATCTGTTTGTTTAAAGTCTGAATGCTGAGATTTTTCTGGGCCAGAATCTGGGCAATACCTGCATCATATGCTTTTAACCTTGTATCAAGATTATTCCGGCTGATAAATTCTTTGGCAACTCTTACACCGGCAAATAAAGACTGTCCGTTCGTCAAAGCATTGTCATATCCCCATCCTTTTATGTTCGGTGAATATCCTGCATTGGCTTCTCCGGTTACGATAAAACCGTAGGAAGATCTTAATTTTAAGCTGTCGATTTTATTGGACATCACCTGATTATTATAGTCATTGAGTAAAGGGCTGTTGGCCTGCGCTGCGGTAATAAAATAAGGAAGGGCATGCTCTGTCTGTGCCTTTACGGAAAAACAAAATAATAGGGTGGTCAGAACAATAAACCAGTGGGTAGGATATGGGTAGGTTGTGTTCATACAGACTATTTCAAATTGTTACATCAAAGATGAAACAGAATTCTGTGGAGATTCTGAATTTTGCGGAGTTCGATCACTTTTATGAAATCATTAAGCCATCAAAAAAACCGACTGTTTCCAGCCGGCCTTTTATCAATATTCCATTCTTCTATGGACTAATCTTTTTGGAACTTTACAAAATTCCCTTTGGTATCAAATAAAGCATCTCCTCCTTTTACCTCAGCTTCGTACAGAACAGTACCATCTGATTTTGTGATTTTTGAAGCTTCCTTTATATTTCCCAGTTTATGTTGTGCAGTATATTGAGCTACAGGGCTGGGAAGCTGATTGATGGCTATTTCTGTTTCATTTTCTTCTACGATACCTGATGCAGAATAAAGTACACTCATTTTTTTTCCATTCTGTTGAAATCCGGCTTCATACTTGCCATCTTCTTCTTCCCATTTGGCTTTAATGGCAGGATGACTTTTTTGAAATGCTTTTTCAACAGCCAAAGGAACTTTAAGCTTTTCTTTTTTCTCTTGTGCAAATGTTATGGTGCTGAATCCTGTCATCAACAGTATGATAAAAGTTGTTGTTTTCATTTTACCCATTTTTTAATTGTTGATGTAAAACTGAACAGATATTCTGTAGAGATTCTGAATTTTTTCGGATAAAGACAATTTAATTGAAAATAATACTGAACGTATGGTGCTGATCAGTAAAGTGATACTGGATTTCGTAGTGATAAAGATCGCAGATCTTTTTGCTCATCTCCAGGCCTAATCCGATACTGTGAGTGTTTTCTGACTGTTTTTTAAACCGTTGAAACAACTCTTTTTCATCAAGCTTTTTATTTGCCGGATTGGAGACTGTAAGTTTTTTCTGAGAAGTTTTTACAGAAATAAGACGCCCGTTTTCTGAATGCCTTATTGCATTAGACATGATATTTCCGATTAATATATCAATAAGGATTGGATGGGCTGTAATCTCTATTTCACTGTCCAGCATAATTTCCCATTGGATATTTTTTTGTTCAGCAGGCTCTTCATACTGATGCAGTAATTTTTGAATAACATTTTTAATTTTTACTTTTTCGGTATCCGGAAACTGATTGTTTTCGATTTTAGTCAGCAATAAAAGAGTCCGGTTGAGACGCTGCATTTTATTTCCTGCAATAGAAATATCCTCAATTAATTCTGCCTGTTCCTGAGATATAGGGGAGGTCTGCATCAATAGTTCCACTTTACTCTGCATCACTGCTATGGGAGTCTGAAGTTCATGAGAAGCATTTTCCGTAAATTCTTTTTGGGTCTTAAAGAGTTTCCGGTTGCGTTGTGTAAGATCTTTAATGGAGTTTCCAAGGTTTTTAAACTCTTCAATACGGGTCGGCATAAACTGATACTCCTCATTACTGTCTACCCGGTAAAGATTCAGTTTATGGACAATATCATTAAAAGGTTTCCAAAGATTTTTGGAGAGACGAAAATTAATAATCATAAGGCCGGCCAGCAATACAATAACCAATACCAATTGAAGAACCAGAATGCTGTTAAGAAGATCTTCATCCTCTATCATAGATTTTTGAATCCTGATTTCGTAAGGTTTACCATTTACAATCGTATTGGAAAGTAAAATCCTGTGCATCACCGTTTCATTATCATCATGAATAAAAACAGGCTGGCTGTATAGAGAATCAAAAACCTTTGGATTATTCGAAGGGCGGACAATAATGCTGTTTTCGAAAGAAATAAAATTATCGGGAATTGTTGTTTTTAACTGCTTTTTTATCCATTCCTTCTGATGATGCATATTTTCATCCAGACTTTTCAGCATCAGATATTGTAAGGAGAAATAGAAGACAGGGATGGCTATCAGCAATATAAGAATGGAGTAGATGACATAACGGCGTGATATGTAGTGGATTAATTTCATTTAATATTCAAATTTATATCCCATTCCGTAAACAGATTTTAAATAGTCAGTACTTCCCGCAGCGCCCAGTTTCTTTTTCAGATTTTTGATATGAGCATAGATAAAATCATAATTGTCATAGACATCAGCGTTTTCTCCGGAAAGATGTTCTGCAATTGCTGTTTTGGAAAGAACCCTGTTTTTATTAATAGCAAAATAAAGCAGTAAATCATACTCCTTTCTTGTTAAATCAACTGTTTGCTGATGAACAGTAACGGTTTTAGCTACCGTATCAATGGTAATTTCATGAAATGCCAGCACATTCCCCCCGTTAAATCTACGGCGGCGGATTACAGCGGCAATTCTTGCGCTTAATTCTGATAAATGAAAAGGCTTCGGAATATAATCATCTGCTCCCAGCTGTAATCCTGCGATTTTATCATCAATGGAATCTTTGGCAGAAATAATAATCACTCCGTCTGTTTTATTATCCTCTTTTAAAGTCTTTAAAACATTCAGTCCATTGCCGTCAGGCAGGGAAATGTCAAGAAGAATGCAGTCGTAATCATAAGAATCTACTTTTTCAAGGGCCGTGTTAAAGTTAGGAGCAACTTCACAAAGGTAATTCTCCTGTTTCATATAGGTAACGATACTTTTGCTCAGTGCTGCTTCATCTTCAACGACCAGTATTTTCATAGAATAAATGATTTTACTCAAAATTAGAATTAAAATCTGAATGAAAACTGAATTTTATAAATCATTTTTAGGAGTCATTTCAGGATTGAATTGATTAGTGACGAAAACTGCCTATTTTCTCTGCTTCATTCTTTTTCAGTATAAATTTAATTTAGTAAAATGAAACCTGTATTTTTATATAATCAGACTGGCTTTTATATAATTAGCAAATAGTGAAATGATCATTAAAAAGAATGGATCACTGTTACAATTTCCATTTCCATAGGGCTCCGTTCTTCGTTGAAATTTTCTCTAACCGTCCATTTTCTGAAAGGCTGTTCAGTGCTTTTTCACTTTCGTTCCTTGGTGTTCCGGATAATACAGAAAACTCCTTTGCGGTAAGAGTGGGGTAGATCATAAAAAGGGATTCCCAGTTTTTGTTGTAATCGATTTTTACTGCTTTAGGAAATAATTTTAAGATTGTTTCTTCGTAAGAAGCATAGGGCTTTGAACCATATACGATTTCTTTATTTCCAGAACTGTCCATAAAAAAAATAGTAGGAAAGCCTCTTACTCCAAATTCTCTGGCAGTTTGCAGATCTTCATGAAAAAGGGGTTCTGCACGAGACTCAAAATCTGTTTTTAATTGGTTGGTATCTAATCCTGCATTTTGAGCTGCTTGAGCAATATGTTCCCATTGGGTAATATTTTTCTTTTGTAGAAATACCATTTCCCTTATCTCACGCAGAAACCGTATTGCTTTTCCTTTATCCTGAAGCTGTGCAGCTTTGAAGGCTATAGAAGGAGGGTAAGAAGAATGTAAGGGATCTTCCAGCCATACATCACCATCAATAGGCATGTCATAATAAACACTTACCTCATCCCAATGATGGGCTACGTCAGAAGGTTTGCTTATTCCTCCGCCATTATAGCTCCAGTCTGGCAGCAATCCTCCCATATGGTATTCAATTTCAATAGTATTACCATATTCAAGTTTCAGTTTTCTGAGCTGTGGTTCTATACCCCAGCAGGAAGAGCAGATAGGATCGGTAAAGTAGACAACTTTAACCGGTTTGTTTTTTGAAGGAATATTCTCTGAAGTAAAATCATTAGACCGGGTATCCGGCATTTCACAAATTCCAGTTTCAGGATTGCATAAAAGCGGGTTGGTATCGGATGTTTTGTGTGTCATTTTTTTATTGTTTTGCCCTGTACAACTTATAAAAGCAATTAACAAGATGGTTATTACAGTTTTTTTACGGATCATGTAGAAAGATAAACAATTTATTGCTTATAATGGATATAACTTTTTTTCTGAATAATCATTCTATATTGAAACAGAGTATTACAATTTACCGGACCCGGATAGTGAGAAGAAATGTTCGTCGGCTTAGCATTATCTTCTGACCTATTCATTATTTTTGTAAAGAAATAAAAGGCTAAATTTTTTATTCTAAAACATGGACAATAAATTTTCTGACAACAGCCAGGTCGGCGTAGTTTCTACTTTTTCTGAACTTGTAAATACCCATTTTCGTGGACTTACAAATGCTATTTGCTGGCATAGAAAGCTGTCCGGAGATTATGAAGAAATTGTATCTAAGCTTCAGTTAAAAGAAAATATTACAGAAGTTTCCATTGATGATCTTTTAAAGCTGCAGTTATCGGAAAACGGAAATGCTGCAAGGGAAGTTATCTTAAATGATTTACAGTTATTAACTGCTTTCGGAGCATCCCCTTCGCTTAATTTACTCAAAAACTATGAACGGGATCAGGAATTCGATTTTATTTCAACAGATGTATATTCTTACCATGTTGACCGTTCGCCTGTTGGGACAGATACTTTTTTATGTACATATTACGGTGCTGCGAGTGATATCATACCCAATCATCAGGTGGAGCAAAAAATCATGATTCCCGAAATCAGGGAAAAGCTTAAAGAATTACATGACGGCCCGGAAGCAGAATTTGAAACCTTCCTGAAAGACTGTTTCTTTGATTTACATTATCAGCCTAAACAAAATGCCCAGCCCACCAATTTAGGTTCAGGACATCTGTGGAGATTAGCGGTTGATCATCCGGCTCAGCAGGTTTTACCTTGTGTGCACAGAGCTCCTTTAGAAAACGATGGTGAATATCGGCTGCTATTGATCTGCTGAATAATTATTTGAGATAGGGAAGAATTTTATACTTAATTATTGCTGCAAGAGAGGTATCGTACATAAAAAGTCCCTATAAATAGAGACTTCTGTGAATTTGTGATTTTCGTATTATTCCTGACCTATTGAAGTCAATTGTTCCAGATAATTCTTACTGTCAATATTTCCCAAAGCAAATTCCTGTTCCAGCAGTTTTACTTTTTCTGTCTTGTTATAAGGACGGTTATAGATGATGTCCAATACTTTACCTTCATCATTTACAGGATCAGAAAGATGCTTCAGATCACGGTAAGCATTATAATACCTTAGACCCAATAATCTTTGTGATAAAGCATTGAAGTGGATTCCATCCGGATTGGAGGTAAGTCCTTTTGCAGTAACAAAATACGAGTTTTTGTGAGTATGTGCAAAATTCTGCAATGCCTGATTGACGAGAGGGTAAGACCTGAAATACTGTCCGAATATCCCATTGGTAAGATAATCTCCCAAACCACCGATGATAAGGGGAACTTCCGGAATATTTAATTCCTTACGCAACGCATCAATAATAACAGAAAACTTTTCAACATATTGAGCTGCCTTTTCAGGGGAACAGTCATTCTCTCCCTGATGCCATAAGACACCTTTTAGTGTGCTTGTTCGTTGTGCAAGTATGGCCTGTGATACTGCATTTTGAAACAATGCACCGTCAATAGCCCAGTCATCCAGACTTGTTCCTCCATCAGCACATGGAATCAATCCAATTTCATCTTGTTCATTATCCAGTCTCCAGGAAGCGGCAAATGAGGCCGCAAGTCCCACACCAGAACTGGGGCGGTCAAAATTAATCGGTTCAGACATGATCTGCCATAATCCGTTTCTCTGCATTTTAATATGTTCATCAAAGATTGATGGAACTTCTTTTACATAACCACGGCCAGCCATATTAGATTGGCCTATCATTAAAAAGGAATGTATCATTTTTTATCTGTTTATTGTATCCCTATACTTCTGCTGAATGAGTACCATGCCAGTTTCTTTACTTCATTCGGGGCAATATCCCCTGATCTGAATGCCGTGATGGTAGCTGTAATTATACTGGTGAATAAAATTTTTATCCACGGTAATGGTAAACGTTCATTGATCAGCTTTTCTTTTTGCAACTCTTGTATTGCACGGAATAAGTTGTTTCTTGTTTGTAAATAGTCTTTAGTTTTTTCGCTTTCAAAAGCTTCAGAGGAAGGCTCTACCTCATTCAGCTTAATGAGAAATGCATACTTTATCCCGCTGTCAATTCCGGCGTATAATAAGTGTTCCAATTGTACCAGCGGATTAGCAGAACTGTTGCAGGCTTTGATGGCTGCCTCTTCCCAGGCCAGCATCATGTTTTTATTGCAGGCTTCCAGCAGTTCGTTGCGGCTTTTAAAATACCGGTGTAAAGTCCTTCTGCTGAGGTTGCAGCTTGCTGCTATTTCTTCAAATGTTGCCGAAAAATTCTCATTTAAAACGGATATAGCCGTCTCAATAATTCTTTGATGAGTATCCATTGTTTTTTTATTAGCTCAAATTTACGACAAATGTCTCAATATTGAGACATTTAATTTTGAAATACTATGTTAATACTTACAGTTTTCAGAATACAGCACTGGTGATGATATTATATTATTCTGAATTTGTGAAGGGGGTGTATACCTGTAAATAATACAATATTGTAGGAGATCGTTTCAGCTATTAGTATAAGGCAAGGAACTAAAGGAGACGTTTATATATGACTATGGAGACAGATTTTACATAGCGGATCTGAATATAGGATGTTATTGATCTAAAAGGGGGCTGAATTTTCTACCTTGTGGTAAATAGTTTTTAGCTCCCTTTATGACCATTTGTAAATATTAAAAATTAATCGTAATATACATTATCTAAATGATTTACTATGAACATTCTTAAAAAAACAAATATTTTTTTATTACAAATATTAGCTGTATCAGTGCTGTTTTTCCTGTGTATTGCTTGTAATAAATCCAAAGTTGATCATCAGAAAAATGCTGGGGTAACTCCATCCAATTTGTCTGAAAATTCAGACAGTACTGTTGTTTTTTCCCGAGCAGGGCAGGGGCAGGTAACGATTGATAATAAATATTGTAAACATCTGGATGAGCCTACCAGAGCTATTTTGTTTTATTATGCAAGCAAATTCAATACAGGGTTTGATAATGCAGGCAACCCTTTACTGGCCGCTGCTTTAGAATCAGGAGGAAAAAAAATCGACGGTAAAAAACTTATTGATAAATGGTTTAAAGGGAATGACCTTGCTAAACTGAAAGAAGCCAATGTGAGTGCGGTGCTCCCTGATGGTGCATCCAATTCTACATGGTTTACTTTTATTTCAGTTGTAAATGATAAAGATGTACGTCGGGTTTATTTTAGAACTTTGGATACAGAAAACGAAGAAAAGTATAGAGAAGCTACAGATCTCTTCCGGATTTCTGGTAATCATATAGAAGTTATCAAAATACATGATTTTGGCGATTTGCAAAAAAAATAATTTGTAAAAGTATAAACCGGAATATTGTTTCAAATAACATCAATTTGTTCCAAAAGGATTTAAAATATTAAAGTGGGTTGCAAATAATAGTAAATATCAGTCTTTTCGGAAACCCTTTTTCAGTATTGAAAGGAGGTTGTTACTTTTAAGAAATTAAATAATAATAAAAACTGATGAAAAATTTACCATTTGCAGAACCTGAAAAAAAACCACTCTATTTACCCATGCAAAAAGTATGGTTTGATGAAATTGAGACAGGCAAAAAAAAAGAAGAATACAGAGAGGGAACAAATCATTATAAATCCAGATTTTTTAAATCTGATAAAAATGGAAACCCGATTGCAATTCGAAATTACAGCACTGTATTACTGCAGGAGGGGTATAACCCTGGTGCACGCCGGATGTTGATTGAAGTTAATTCTATACAATATGATGGCGATTTCACGATATTTTTAGGTGCAATCATAGAAAGATTGAATTTTGACCGTTCTTCTGCCCCGAAACGTAAACCTTCATCTAAACCTCGTCAGCCTGGAGAAGCCAGGAAAAAAGCGAAAACTACCATTGAGAAAATGCTTTCATGCCGTTTAAAACGGTCAAGGAGGACTTAAAATAAATGTTCTTGAGTACTTTATTTAAAGAATGGTTGAATTTTATTTTTCTGTCATACCTAATTTCATTCAATCTGACACTTAATGGAAATTGAATTAAAATAAGGATTTATTAATTTTAATTACAAATAATTTAATGGTTAAAAGCAATAATGTTAATTTATTTATGATTCAGGTCATAATAAAGAATGTAATCACTTCTTACATTTGAAAACATGAAAATTTCATATTTCTGACAAATTACACTTTTGCCTCCTGATACCCCGGGAGGCTTTTCTTTAAGAAGTCTTTCTGGATCCATCGAAAGAGACGAATGTTTTTTGAAACGCCCTCTAAACTGATTGAATAAAATCCCTGATTGCTGTTTAAATTTATTTACTACATTTGAGAAGCTAAACCTTTAATGTATTCAGTATATAGTAATTATGAAAACTCAACTTACATAATGAAGAATAACAATACAATAGATCCTATAGAAGCACGTAAACAGAGGATAGCCAGGCAGAAGGGGAGCCAGGCTGCATTGCTGGGTGTTTTGATCGGTCATGTTATGATTTTATTAGGCGGCGTATTAATCGCTCGTTCTATATTTGGTTTTTTGGAGCAGGATATGACGAATTCGGATGAACCTCCCTTAGCAATCTTTAGCATGGCTGCCGGGCTGCCATTTATAATCTGTGGTCTCTTTGTACACATAAGTGCCAGCCGCAGATATACCGGGAAACTACTTTCATTTCCAGGGATTGGACCTGGGCCTGTTCTTTTCACAGGGGTTGCCATTGGTGCCTGGTGGGGTGCTTTATCGCTAACAAAGATGGGTATATTATGGATTATTCCTGTGATACTGACTGTTATTGCCGGATTACTCTTGATAACTAGCATCCTATTAAGAATGAAGCGATCAGCAAAGTATGAAACTCTTACCCGCATGATCACTGAAGGGAAAATAATTCCTGCGCTCATTACCGATATTCCGGAAATTGATCCTAGTTCAGGCGGTCTCATCGGAACAATTACTGTGAAATTTACCGACTTGGACGGGGTGGATCGCTGGGTTCAGAAAACCGGCCAGTGGAAACGCAGCGATCTGCCTAAGACAGGAGATGCAGCAACTGTCCTTTATGATCCGAAACAGCCAGAAAATCTTTCCAGAATCTGGGTGGGACCACCGGGCTCAACTACAATAGCAGATTTTACTCTTTGGCATTCATGAGCTGTATAACTAATTTCTCAAGAGTTTACAATATTGAATTTGAGAAATTGGATTGAATAATTTAATGCTAGTACTAGATTATTGAAGAATAGAATTTCTGTTTATGCTTAAGATCAGCAATTAAAACAAGCTCAACGGCTTTGGTCTTGAAAGCCGGATCATCAATTTTTCGCTCTCGTTTCATATGTTTGTTAAAATTAAGCTTATATTCTTAACTATATGTAAGCTAAATGATATATCCAATTCTGAAACAGATGCCGTCTTTACTTGATGAAAAAGACTATTACCCCATATCAAAACAATTCATTTTTCCTTGAGGAAGAACTAAACCGTAATCTCTCATTGTTTAAAGCTTTAGAAAAAGTCTCAGAAAGGAAAACCTAAACTCGAGAACATATAAAAGTATTGAAGCCTGCTTTGAATAGGTTTAAACTAAACATAATAAAATTAGAGTTGGAGTATCTAAAGATTAAGGATAAAATAAAATAACCCCTGTTGAAACAGGGGCTTTTTTCTATATTTTCGGTAACATACCACATTCTTATGTGGACCATGGAGTAATCAATTTCAATTTAGGAAACCTCATTTTTGGGTTTAAAATTTCTTCCGGCCCCTTGTCTTAGAAAGGTGATTTTCCCTTGTGTCTGCTTAGCTTTTTCAAGAACTTCCATAGCTCTTGTTCGTTCATTCATTTTACCTGCGTGCGTTATACTACCTTGATTTTCAAATTTTTTCATATCTCAATATAATGAATTTATTTTAGAAAAACAAATTTTCAGATTATTCATTTGTTTTTTAAGCTTCGGGTTTGAACTTTCCTGACGCGACTTTCCTGCTTATTGGTGGATCTAACTTTAAATCAATCCTTACTTTTTTTAGGAGAATCATATTCTTTTAGCAAACGCCCGTTTTCATCAACCATACAAAAGATAATATGATAGAAAATGGCATCATCATAAAAAAGCCGATGATGCCAAATATTTCGAAGGGTTTCAGTTCAAATTGTTGGTTTTTCATAAATTTTTCTATCTCAATGCTTTCTATTTCGGATTGGCACCAGGATGGCTTGCTATGATCTCACCGACAGCACTGGCAAAATCCGATACTTTTTCAGGTTCTTTATCACTGGTCAGTTTTGCGATAAGGGCGGCGAGATAAGAATCTCCGGCACCTGCTGTACCTACAACTTTCATCATGAAGCCCTTACGGTAGTAAAAAGAATTTTCCCAAAGCAATATTGAACCATGTTTTCCTCTTGTTACACAGATTGCTTTTGTATTGGTGTTTTCTGCTATAAAAAGGATGTTCTCCTCCGGATAATCTGCCTGGAACCCAAGCTCTGAAGCAACTAACAATTTGTTTGTATCGTTACAGGCTTACCCTATTTTAGAATATTGAGGGTCGCTGAATGGTACGCTTTACCCAGCGCGTAATCGTCCAAATATATTTAATGTATTTATTTCTGTTTGCATTATCTTAATTTTTATAATACAAAGGTAAAAACAAAGCCCTACAACGATTTTGTTGTAAGGCTCAAATACCTTTAAAAGAATGAAAAATTGCACTAGACAAGATGTTTATTAAAAAACGGAACAATCTGTTCCAATGCTTTTCCGGTAGCTTCTTTTCCGTCATACAAATCATAATGGCTTGCTTCGGTAACAACTTGAATGCTCTTTTGTTTTGATGCTGCTTTGTCAAACAGTTCAAAGCCATCCCTATATGAGCCAAATGCTCCTACTTTATCGCCAACTACCACGTGAAGCGGCTGTGTAAGTAATAAATCTGCTAAATGGAACGCATCAAAAGCCATTGCTTTATCAAGACTGTCCACGCGTAAATGGTTTGGAGAATTAGGGTGCTGCGCTCTGGGTGTTTGATAGTAATCTACAGCTTCAATAATGTCGATGTCGTTCATTCCTGCAGCTTTTCTGTCTTCCTGCGAGTTTGGTCTGTACACCGTAATGGCAGGGTCAGCACCTCTTGCCTGTGCCGTACGTTGCTTGGCAATTCCCTCCAGAATTTTAATAGCGGCATCAGCGGTATAATCCCCCTCACGAAGCAAACGTCCGTAATTTGCGCCAACAACGGTTACAACTGCCTTAAACCGTCTTTCGGTCATTGCTGCATTAGCGGCATAGCCACCTCCGCCACAAACTCCCAAAACACCAATTTTTTCTTCATCCACATAATTCAAAGTTGTTAGAAAATCCGCTGCACAACGGAAATCCTCTACACGGGTGGCAGGGTCTTCTAAAACCTTACTTCGCCACCGCTTTCTCCCTGATTGGAAGCATCAAAAACCAGTGTAATAAAACCAGCTTCTGCCAATGCTTTTCCATAAATATTTCCGGCTGTCTGTTCCTTACAACTGCTGATAGGGTGTGCACAAACAATCGCCTGATATTTTTTCGTTTCATCAAAGTCTTTCGGGAACTGCAAGATACCTGCTACGTCCCAATTTCTGTTTTTGAATTTTATTGCTTTCATTGCCATTTATCTTTAATAAGTTAGTGAACAGTACAAAGATAGTCTGACTTGAAAACTCAATCCTTAAAGTAATTACGGGAAGACTTTAATTATTTACTGATTTCGGAACACACTTGGGGAAATGCCTGTTTCCTTTTTGAAAAACGTGGCAAAATAGGACGGATATTCAAACCCTAAACTAAAGGCTATCTCGCTTATGCTTAAAGAAGTTGTCCGTAATTTGTTTTTTGCTGTCTGTATGAGCAGTTGATGTATATGTTCCTGTGGCGAACGCCCTGTATAATGTTTTATGAGGTCGCCAAAATAATTGGAAGATAAACTGGCTAAATCCGAAAAGTAGGAAACCGATGGCATTTTCATGGCATTCTGTTCATTGTCATAATACGCTTCGAGGTTCTTGTAAAAATCGGCTACCGTAATGTTATACAGTTCCTCTCTTGTATCAAACTGCCTGCTGTAAAATTTCTGGATATAGGATAGAATAAGCGAAGCATAGGAAATCACTATATCCTTAGAAAAGCTCTCGTTGCCTTCAAATTCTTTTAATGCTTTTTGGAAAAGGTCGGTAATTGTTTTTTCTTCCTCTTTGGTAATAAAAAGTGCTTCGTGATTGCCGTAGTAAGTAAAGCTGTATTCTTTAGCAATTTTTCTGAACAAACCTGCATCAATCAAAATATGATACCCCGAAATTTGATGTTCTAAATCCCATTGAAGAAAATCCCCCGGCTGGTCCAGATATACAAAGGCATCTGCCTGATCGAATAGCGTCTGACCAAAATTCTTGTCTTTATCAAAGTTGAGCTTGATTGCTAAAAAATAAAAGTCGAGCTCAATGGGAGCCGATTTTCTTCGCATATTCT
Organism: Chryseobacterium sp. 14P4.3.2; assembly: GCF_057799275.1. NCBI lineage: Bacteria > Pseudomonadati > Bacteroidota > Flavobacteriia > Flavobacteriales > Weeksellaceae > Chryseobacterium > Chryseobacterium sp. 14P4.3.2. Next base: position 1,787 of record NZ_JBYOKO010000023.1, on the reverse strand, counting down.
TCTGCTTATGGTATTCCGCCAAATGAATATGATTATTCTTAAAGCCGCTTATATTAGTGTATTCAAGAAACTCTTTTATGGTGTACTTTTTCTTCAATGCTTTATCAATTGTAAGCTGCAAAGTTAAAAATTAATGAGGCAATGAGCTTTAATTTTTCACTGAAACACTTTCAATTTTTACGGTGATATGTGAAGAATACAATGCAGAAAGAAGTCATCTTGACTTAAAAAAAATATTTTATTTGAAATAAAAAAACCGCTTAAAACTAAACCCTAAACCTGCTATTTTTGCAAACTGCTTGTAGCAGACGTTTTTTCTATTTATTTAATTTTTCTAATTCAGGTAATTCACTTTTATACTTTTCAACATCCCAAATTAAATTCCAATTTTTAACATAATCAGAGATTGAACCTAAGCCAACTTCTGTTCTTCTTTTATCTACATGGTCAGGATCAATCAAAGGTAAAACATATTGATTATTAGTGTTTGGATTGGTTCCTATCTGACTTCCGTATATTTGTTTTCTACCTTCCCGGATTTCTATTCTGTCAATTAACAAAGCTAAAGAACCTGGGTTTGCATTTCCTTTTGTTACAGCTTCTCTCATCATTGGTAAATATTTTTTTTGCGTTTCCAGATCTGAATGTTGAATGACAAGAAATATCGCATTATTGGCTTGTGCGCCTACTTTGTCTTTGCCAACCCAACCTTTTTCATCTAATATTTTTTTTACTTTTAATAAGTTAATTGAGTCTTTCTGAAGTGTTATTTTCCAAAGGTCTTGCATTTCTTTAGAATCATCACTGAATTTTTTTAGAGTTTCATGGATTTGCATCCTATATTTTTGGTCTTCTTCAAGAATTATCAATAATTCAGCCTGCAATGGTTTGTCATAATTTGCTTCTACTAACTCTAATTTTTTTTCTAACTTTTCAATCGTTTTTCCCCATTCTTTTTTTGAATGTAAATTTTCTAAATCAGTATCAGAATTTAAGTGCTTTAGATTTGTCCAACCTTTTTCTATTGATAAGTTCAACCATTTAAATGCTTTTTTTGTATTTCCTGCTAAAGAAGATGCACATGCGCCATTATACAGGTGACTTGGATTTTTGCTTTCAATTTTAAAAGCTTTATCATATAAATCAGTAGACATTTTATAATCTTTTGTTTCATATAATTTGTTGGCTTCACTTATTAATTTTGAATATTCCTGAGCATTAACGCTTGTGAATAAAAATAAAAATAATAACAAAGTATAAATATTGTTTCTCATTTTTTTCTGTATTAACTTCTAGATGTTTTCGTTCTGTTTTTTTAAAGGGTCTGTTAACTTCCAAATTTACACATTAAACCTGGTTAAACTTTCGTTTCTCAGAAAAATAAAAGCTTAAATTTTAATTGTTATGTTTTTGAACTTTATCAAATTTAATTAAAAAAGTCGTTTTTCAAAGAAGCAAATTTTAGAGCAATATTAAGTATCTGGCGACGTTCCTAATCAGGATCAACTTGATTTTTTAAATGAAGCATTTAGCAAAGAAGGTCAATTAGAAATCATTGCAAAAAGAAGGGAAGAATTTTTTTCATAAAATTAACCTTAAAAAAGCACAATCAATTCAATATTGAAGTGATTGCGTCCTGATATTTTAAAACACTTTAGATCATTTAAGCTATTATGAGATAAGATTTGTCAAAAACTCACCTGTGTTACTATGCACCAGGTATGTTTCTTTGGTTGATTAAAGTGTTTAATATCCTGCATTCTTTCACCCGGCAGATCTTGACTGGT
>NZ_JBYOKO010000022.1:0-57109 GCF_057799275.1 Chryseobacterium sp. 14P4.3.2 | reverse complement strand
CAATAAATTATTAACCAAAAACTCTACTTTTGAATGTGCATAGACATGGTGAGATTACAAAACTACTTGTCTGTTTTTGATATTAATATATTTAATATTTTTTTGGTTCAAATACTTATCAAATTGATTTAAAAACTTATAAGATCCATCGGGCGTTTTTGTTGTTAATGTATTATGACTAATACTTTCCTTACATTCAATAATATATTTAAAACAGGGAAGTTTACCCAGCCTCATATAATTGAATATATATTGGGAGGAGTTCAGGGGTAAGTGCGCCATCTAGGAATCTTATTACTTTATCAATATTGCCTTGTGTATCAAGATGAGAATATAATGTGCCAAATTCGCTACTCAACATTCTATTAAGTACTTCTTTTTTATTTAATTCTTCAAAGTTTTTCATTGTAATTTTATTTATTGCTTCTGCTTAAAAAAAAATCTCCGAAGTCAAGAAGCTTCGGAGAGAAATTTATAACTACCAGGTTAAGTGTTGACTAGTTCAGTAAATTACTAATCTACAATATATAAAGATTTACCTTCAAATATAATGTGATCACTATTAATGGTGATCTTTTCTAAATTTTTAAGTAAATATATTTCTTTATTATTTCCACTATAATCATCTATAAATTCATCTAATATTATAAATATAAAATAGCCACTAATAATCTGTATCTTTTGATCACTTTTCAGATTCATAAACATATTAAAATCAGGATAATTTTCTGCTCCGTCATACATAGGTGTAAAATCATTATCTATTTCATCATCTTTGATATATTCTTCTAGAAAAGAATCATATTTTGGTTTTATCTTACTTATAAAATCATTTACACGGATTAATATTCTATATTCATTATAGTCTACATGCGGATTCAGTCTGCCAAAATCTATTTGTAAATAGTTAACTCTTTTTATACTTATTTCATTATTGTTTATATATACTTTATTCATAGCATTATTGTTTAGTGTAATCTTCCCTAAAAACTATATTTTTAAGTGCTATAGTTTTTAGGGAAGATTACACTTTTTCGAGTTGAGGAGCTACCTTATCATCTTTGGTTAACTTTCATGCCTTCTCAAAAGCACTTTTTACTACAAGTATTTCTTTTTAGGATTCATTCAGTTTATCAATGACATCAAATCCTGGGATTGGCTTGGGAATAGATAGTTCAATATTCTTGTGTTTGAATAAAACTCTCCGAATTCTCCCGACTTTGAAGAGTTGAGGGTAATCGTTCGATCTTAACAAGATTATATACACCCCTCAGTATTTAATCGAATCGATATTTTTCATCTTCCTTTGGAGGTAATGGATATTTTAAATAGTCTAATGAATATTTTTCTTTTTGAGATAATTCATTTTGTATTTCTCCAAGCCGAAATGAATATTTAAAAATTAACTCTCTACTCGTATCCTTAAAATCGATTTCCACAAAAGGTATACCTTCTTTAACTTCTGCATATGTACAAATTTCTGTATTGTTTTGATTATTAAACCAATGAGTGAATTGTATAACTGCAATATCTGCATAAAAAGCGCTGTTTATTTTCATTATTTCATATTTTTAATTCCGTCAACAAAATTAAATCTAATATGTGGGAACATTTTGCTAAAGTCTTGTATCACACCTTGACAAGAAATGCAATAAGATAATTCTGATGCAATTGTAATTTTCCCTTTACTATTTAATATATACTTCTCCTTTTTTCACATCTAAGTTATTGGCAATTTTACTTAACTCAAAATATTCAGTATCAAATTCTCTACTCCAGCATCAGCAGTATTTATATTTCCATTCTTATCGACTTTATATGATTCAAATAATTCTTCTCCTTCATATTTCTTTCTGCTTACAACAAAATCAGAAGAATTAAATTTCAGCCCAACTATTTCTCCTTCAATATAAGCTAAATTTATTTTTTCAAATCTTTGTGTTTCTAAGACTAGTTTTTCTTCTGAAAATTGTTTTTTAAGAATGTACTTTTTATTTTCTCGGCATTCTTTGAAAGTTCTTTTTGCTTTTATATACTCTGAGCTAATTTTTCTGTTTCTTCCAGCAAAATTTTTACCTTTGTAAGATCATTATGTTATTGCTTTTTAAAGTTCAAATTAAGGTTCTTGCATAAAAAAGGATAGCTTTTAAGGCTATCCGTAAGAATCTAATATCATTTTTTAATTGATTCAATAAATCTTTTTGATAATCATCTAAATCTTTGTAATTCGTTTCTGATAAAATCAATATTTCCTTAGCTTCAATCAAAGTGAGTTCAGGAAATAACTCACGTAATTTAACCACAGAATTCATTGGGCTATTGTTTTCTATTAGCTCATTAAAGATTGTTAAAACATTTTTCCCATCTTTCTTTAATTTTATATATTTTTCTTTTGTATCCATTATGTTCTATTTATCTTTAAATTTTTTTACAAATAATTCCATTTTTTCTCCAGGGTTGCCACCTATAATTACAGGGACATCCACAATTTTCTTTTCAAACCCCATTCTTTTAACCATAGCTAAGACATCTGGGTTTATTATTGTAGAACCTCCTAATTCTACATTAGATATATTTAATGATTTAGCAATATTATAAGATTTCTTACTGAATTCAAGGAATGATTTAAGAGCTAGTCGGGAGACTTTGGAGAATAGGATAGATGAAATTTTTCTCTATTCATTTTTTTCATATACTAAATTCTATAGGGAAAATATATATGATTTTATTTTTTATTTTTTAAATAATTATTAGTCGTGTTAAAAAAAGTTAAGAAAGAATTAATGCTACTTATTAGCTCACTTTTGTTTACGCCTATTTCATAAATTTTGGAACCACATAATTTATTCCAATATTTAAATTTAATCAAATCATTTTCGATAACGTAAAAAATCATTATATCATCAAAGAAAAAGCTACTGAATATATTGCCTGTCCTAAAATAGTTTCTATCAAAAAAAATTGCATTTTCTGTCTTCTTTTCTTCTGTTTCTTCAATGTTGATACTATCCATAAAAATCTCCCACTCTTTCCAATATAGTAAAATTGATTCATCTGCTATATAAAACAAATCATTTTTAATTATTTCATTTGCTTCTAACCTTATTTTAAGATATTCAAAATCAACAAAAAGATATGCTAAATTAGCCTCTTCATTATTTGACAAGTTCTGATTATGTATTGTGAAATTTAGCCTTCCAAAAATATTATCAAAAGAAATATTCTGTGACAGTTCAACTTCTAATTTTATGCTTTTAGAATTATATATATTTATCATTTTAATTTATCTTTAAAGTATTTTATTAGTCTTCTTTTTGTTGCCTCATCTATTCCTTGTACTCCTCTAGCTCCATTTTGACTTCCAGCCCAATGAGCTATTCCATTATTATCCACTTGAAACTGATGTATTTTTCCTGCATTGTCAATGCTATACCAGGTTTTGGGCATTCCTATTCCTTGTTTAGTTTCCAAATTAGAAAAACCAGGTATAGCTCTTTTCCATAGTTCTTCATGATTTTCAGGAATAGCTTCAGTTTTGCTTCCTCCACCTCTAAAATTAGGACTTTTTGGGTCATGATGTCCAGGGTTTTCATACTTAGGTTTTTTCCCATTATAGAAACGTCCAGTATAGTTCTTTTCTTCTAGCAAACTCTTTACCTTCGCAAGATCATTATCAGCTACTGCTTTTTCGAGTTCAAGAGCTAACTTATCATCTTTAGCTAAAGTTTTTGCCTTTTCAAAAGCATTTTTAGCTAACACTAAATCTTCAGGATTCAGCCAGCTTTGCTTATTATTTTGGCTAATTTTAAATAATTATTTATTCATTACCCGTTAAGAAAAATATTCTTCATCTCTAATTTTCCATTTTTCTATATCTTCTATGGATATAGCAGGCTCTACAATAATATGTTTTTTTAGATAGCGTCCTTCAAAAAAAGTTTTGCCTCTTGGCTCAATCAGACTTTTTCTTAGAATTCTTTTTATAATGCTTTGTTTGTCAGGATCCGTAATATCCTCTTCCGAAAACTCATTGATCATTTCTTCTGAGAAAGCCCTGATCATTTCATAGTATTCTTTTAATGGTTCTAATGGCTCATCAGGGTCAAAATATCTACGAGTAGGTACAAGATAAACATAAAAAGAGCGAATAATATAATCTTCTCCTACTTCTAATAATTGAGGCATGAAGACATGGTCTTTTATTTTATGATGTTCATCAATATACTTTAATACAGCCTCATATAATTGAATGTACACTGGGAGGAGTTCAGGGGTAAGTTCACCATCCAAATGACGTATAATAATATCATTTCCATCAGAAACATTATCATTAAAATACATCGTTCCAAATTTGCTTCCTAAAAATCTTAATAGGGGTTCCGTTTTTTTTATTTCTTCAAAAGTTTTCATTTTTAGATTCTTGATTTTGACTAGTCCTTAAATAATAATACACGGTAAAGGATAAAAATAAATAATTAAACCAGAGCAAATTCATTTTTTGTAGATTAAACGAAATCATCCATGTTAAAAGAGAAATAGTTATATTCTTGCTTTTTAGTTTGGCTGGGCTAAGCAAGTTGATAAACAATCAATGTAAAGATTTTTTTTTCTTTTAAAAAAGCTAGGGTACTAAAATGGTTTATTGATTTAATATATTTTTAGGAATATAATCTATTGGATTTGCATACTTTCCGATCCAAGTTGTATCTGGTAAATAGGTTTCTACTTCAATATAGTCGAATATACTTATATACTCTTTTTTATCAAAATCAATGAAAAATGTAATTCCAGCATATTCTTCTGTGAAATTTTCAATAATACTTTTTGCTTCTGATACAGAAACTTGATCTTCAGAAATAGACCCGAAAAAAGAAAATAATTTATCATCAGTTACATTTAATGCACCATTTCTAAAATTTTGACGAGAAATGTCCTGTAATATTGATGGACTGTATTTTTCATAATTTAGAATCCACCATGCGATTGGCATCAAGTAAAATTGATATTTATCATTATGTTTTATGCAGCCTAATATATAATTTTCATCTAATCTTTGTTCTATACTTTTCATACAATTCAATTTATGGTTGTTCAACTTTCCAGCTTCCTTTAATGGCTTGTTCTTCTATTTTTTTTATATATTCTTTCGGTAGACCAAATGCTCCTGTAGATTTTGTTGGATCTGAAATCTGCGGTTTTGTAGGATATACTTTACCTAAGTCCTGCGCTACTGCACTTTCTCTAATTTCTTTTGCTAATGATTCGGGAATTTCAAAAGACACTATTTTTACATCCATATCTTTTCCACCTCGTTTTTCATAAAAATAAATTTGATGTGACTTGTCGTCTAATGTTACATACAGCATATTATCTCCATTTATTTTTACATCTCCATTTTTATCTAGTCTTATTCTATGTTGACTGGCATTAGGTTTAACACCTCCTTGTGTTCTATAGATTGTTGCATTTTTTTCTTCAAGATCTATCGAAAGCTTTTCTTCACTTTTTGTACTTGCTGTTACGCCTTTATTGTCTTTAAGCAAATTTTTTACCTTAACAAGGTCATTTTCTGCTATTGCTTTTTCGAGTTCGATAACCAACTTATCATCTTTAGCTAAAGTTTTTGCCTTTTCAAAAGCGTTTTTAGCTAACACTAAATCTTCAGGATTTAATCCTGTCTCACCAATAAGTTTGGCCAGTTTAAGTTCTGCAATAAAACTATCAAATGTAACAATTCCTTTTCGAATAGCAAATACTGCTCTGGCTAATAATTCTCCTGTTTGTACTAAACCTGGTATTGTTACGTAGGTAAGTTGTCTTGCTTTTGCAAAGCCAGAAAGTATTTTTTGTTGCTGGGTTTGTATTTTAGCTTGTTTAGAAATATTATGCTGTACTTTGTTTTCAAGAGCTTCAATTCTGGCTAAATCACTTTCCAATGCCTTTATTACCTTATCCTGAGTTGCTCTATCTAATTTTGCTTCCGTAAGAATCTTTCTGGTTTGATCGGTATCTTTTGTAAGATCAAATGCTCTGCCTGCATCTGCCAGTTTAGCTGAAATTTTTGCAACAGCCGCTGCATCTAAAACAGATCCTACCACTGAAATAACCACCCAGACAGCACTTGGTTCATCCTGGGAAATATCTACTTTATAGGCGGCAAGTTGTGTCCGGTATGCTTCAATTTCCTCATAGGTCAAGTAAGCACCAAGAGCAAAATTTCCTGCGGCCAGTAATACAGCTACTGTTCCTGTACCAAAAGAGAGTAAGCCTAATGCAACGGCTAAAACACCGATTAATAATCCTTCTATAATATGTTTAGTACTTTCTTCACTTTCTTTATCCGTTATTATTAAATCAAAAATACTGTCTTTAGCTATTCCTTGCTGTTCTTTTGATTTTTGAAGCAAGCTTCCAAAGCCATAGATAGAAATACCTTGATCAGCATGTAATTTTGTAATGATTTTTGTTATATATTCTTCCTGATCATTAATATAATTTTCCAGAAAATTACGGAGCTCTTGTTGTGTTTCTATTTCGGAAAAACCTTCCTTATTAAATCCATTATCTTCAACCAGTGGAGTGATGGATGATAATCTCTTGATTGCTTCATTACCTTCTGCTTTTTTGCTTCTGGCAAGTGCCTCCATTCTATTTTTAAAGGCTCTTTCTTCAGAATTTGGTTTTTCAGCTATGATAGGAGTGCCGGCGCTATTGGCTACTTCATAACTTTCCTTGGCTTTAGAAGCTTTTATTTTTTCTAATAAATTTTTGATGAAAGTATCATTGAGTAATTTCTTTTTTTGTTCAAAAAGAACATGTCTGTATTTTACCAAAGAATCCTCTGCAATGTGAACGGTCTCTTTGCGGAAAGAAAGTTCATAATCTGTAATCAATTTTTTGAATGATTCTAAGGTAAATCCATTTGCCGTAAGTGAAACAAGTAATTCCTCTAATTGTTTATTTAATGCATTTTCAAAAAAAGCTTTATTAGGATCCCCATGTTCATAAGGTGTGCTTTCGTGGCTGTGTTTAAACTTAATATAGTTTTTATATTGTTTGTATAAAGTTTCTAATCCAGTTAATTGTTTTTGTACTTCTTCTCGATTATTTTTTTCTTTATTTCGAAGGGTTCTATTCTTAATATATTCTTTAAGGGATTCTTCAATAGCTGTCATACTGGTTGTTTCCTCCGAAACTTTACTCTTATAATCAGCTATTTCTTCATCAGATAACTGCTTTAATAGATCGAGGATACGCGTATTTTGAATGTAATCGGCAGTACTTGTTGCGTCTCTGATAAATTGTTTTTTGTCTGGTGATAGCGTTTCTGTTTCTTTTTCTATATTATTTTCTTTTGCAGATATCTTATAGTTTACAGACGCTCCTTTGGCAACCATATTTTTAACTTCTTCATCAGTAAATTTTGGATTCCATTCCAGATGGCGGGTTATGTTCATCTTAAACTCAGCAAAGTGATTAAGATCTTCATCAGTCTGAATTAATTTGCCATTGAATTTTTGATTTTTTGCTATAACAATAGTATGAGTAATCGAGTCATCATCTTTAGAATTACTAGTTTTAGGTTTTTCCAATGTTGAAGACAAAGTAATATTACCGTTATCCTTTTTATCTTTAAATTTTGCCAACTCTCCATCCATTTTCAATAAAGTTTCCTTATCAAAAACTCCAGAGCCTGTAAGACCATTCTTTCGTTGGAAGTTGATGAGGGCAATCTTTGTATTATTGCCAAAAGAATTTCCGTTTTCAGGAACTTTGTGTCCTAATAAATTGAGCGCCTTATTGAGCGCCAATACATGCAGCCCGCTGTCCAAAAGCTGTATTCTGGCTGAGCCTCTTTCTACTTTATTAAATGCTCTGTTTCTAAAAGGATCGTATGTTATTTGAGTAACTTCTGTTTTTGCGAGGGAAATTTTAGCATCCTGACTGTTGATTTTTTCATATTTTTTTTCATCCTCTTTATTATCTGTAGTTTGCGTTTCGGACCTGTTTGTCCTGGGCGCAAATGTTTTTTGATGTCTGCTCATGTTGTTGGTTATTAGATATATTCATTAAGATGTGTTAAAGGTTTATTCTGATTTTTGTACAAATGCGCTGAGGCGGGACTGATTTTTTCCAAAAGCCTTTTCGTTTTCTATCATCAGATAAGTGCTTATTAATGAATGGGTAATAATGGTTTCATTACGATCATATATTGCCATCGTTACATTTTTCATAATGTTGCGGATATTAGCACCGGTATAAGAATATTCTTTGGCTAAATGTTTTAAAAGCTCGTCACTTTCAAAGGTTGTATTCTTGGGCAGATAATGTTTCCAAAGTGCTTCCCTGGTGGCTTCTGTCGGACGTATTACATTTACAGATACATCTATACGGCGTTTGAAAGCATCATCCATATTATTTTCAAAATTGGAGGCAAGGATTGTTAATCCGTCGAATTTTTCTATTCGCTGCAATAAATAAGATACTTCCTGGTTGGCATAGCGGTCATGAGCATCTTTTACATCAGAACGTTTTCCAAACAAAGCGTCCGCCTCATCGAAAAACAGCATGCAGTTTTTACCCTGCAGTCTGTTGAATAGTACTTCAAGATTCTTCTCAGTTTCACCAATGTATTTACTCACCACCTGGGAGAGATCTACATGATACATATCAATACCATAAGTGTTGGCAAGTATTCCTGCCAGCATCGTTTTTCCTGTTCCCGGTGCACCGTAGAATAGGGCCATGAAACCCGGTTTAAAACTGTGTTCCCCATTTTTAAAAAAGCCGCTTTCCAATGCTTTGATATAATGTCCAATGGGTTTGATCTGTTCTCTTACATTATTTTCCAAAATAATATCATCCATGGTCAGATCAGACTTGTAAAGCTTCCCCGGAAAGTACGAACCGTGATCTAAGTGTGGCTTTTGACCTGACAAAAAATAGTTTAGATAAGCAGTGTCCAATTCAATCTTTGCATGAATAAACTCCGTTGCAGAACGATTGTAAATAATGTCATTTTTCAGTAATACACTGCCGTTTATCAGTTGGGCACTATACTGCGACCACAAGGACAAATCCTTACCGGCAAGCAAAAAAAGTGAAGTTTGAAAAGTTGGCTTAAAACTTCGGTTACTCTTACTGTATTCGCCGCCTGCTTCAATAGCAAATGCATTGCTGCTTTCTTCTATCTGTACGAATGTTTTTAGCACTGACGGATAATGAGCTGAGGCAACCCCCAGCGCTAAAATTACTCTGTCTATTGCTGTCAGCTGGTGGGTGTTTATGGTAACCGAGTAGGGTGATTCATCATTTATCGTTGGGGGTTCAGGCACTTCATAAGCAGTATCCTCATCCTCTAAAAACAATTCTGTGCAACGCATTTCAATAAGCAATTGCAACCATTTCATTTCTTCGTTTAAAGCATTATGATTTACTTCAGTGGCTTGAAATAAGTGATTAATTCCTTCCGTTTTTTCATTAACTTTTGTCTTTGCCAATGATTTTTGTTCATGATTAGTTAGAGATTTCATAATTGTATTTTGAGTTGCTTGTGTTAAAATTGTATGGTAAGGCTGGAGAAATACCGGAAAATATTTTTCTTAAAATAGAAAATAATTCTAGAGTAGATTTTGTAGTGTATGAACCAATCAATAAAAAATTGATTACCAGTTCACAAATATGAATTTTTCCTGCCATGGCAGTTTAAAAAGACCAATACCCCAGGAAAGTTTATCAAGTAAAATATCCTGCGCCTTTCGTTCTATGGTAAGGGTGTAATCAAAATCGGTAACTACTAATTTTCCCGACCGTTGGAAAAATTCGTTTTGTAATAATCCCGATGATGATTTTCTCATTGGATTCCAGTTGTGCAGAACACTTTCTATAACATTTTTAGCCTGTGTTTTATGCTTACGCGAAAGTTTAATATGTCTGTTAATCGATTGATTCATAGGAATGTTACATAAGAATTTCTCGAAAATCATGTCGTGTTCAGGAGCATTTGTTTTTCCGGTAGCAATATAATGTAACAAATGTGCACCTAATTCAGGGTCAGTGAGCTGTTGGGTTTCCGGATGAATAAGATCACAATGTTCAAAAAAGGTTTTAATGAATGGGTGTATCAGAATAAGGCCGGCATTTTGAACATATTGCCCATCATTCAGGTGTGGGTTAGCATACTCTGAAATATTTTCCTGCTGAATCTTTTCTGCTGAATCTTTTGTACCTTCCGGAGTATCAGTTGTATTGTTTTCGAAGGTTTCAATAATTTCATTTTCCTGAATAAAGGGGAATATCTTAGCCACTGCTTTCCATTTCTGAGAGCTGTTTTTTGTTGGTGACTGACCCTTTGCTGGTGATTGACCCTTTGCTGCTACTGTTGCTACTTTTGTAATCTGTTGCAGAAGGTATTCCCGAAGGTTATTAGTTGAAGAACCCAAATGTTTTGATAATACATCCAGAACTAAACGCCATATGATGAGTCTTTCAGTATTATTAAGCTTAGATATGAGACTGATGACCTCGACCTGCAGGTTGATTTTTAACGCTTTATTTTTTATAACTGTCAGACATAATTGGGCAATCTGCGCATTTGAAAATTGATTGATAATTCGATCCTGAACATGTGGTTTAGACAAAATGGGAATCATACTTTGGGAGAAGTTATCAGCCAGAATCAGATGATCAAATGCGGCTGGTTCCATAAAAGAAGTCTCTTTTTTGGTCGAATTCCACCAGGGCATATATCCCTTTTCTAAAAAATAGACAAAAGTTTGCACCATCTTTTCTTGATTGTCAATCAGATATGCCTTAGAATCACTTTCTGTTGTTTGATCTGAACCTATAACCGGGTTAATGACTTCTGAAAGTTCTTCTTTAAAAAGTCGAGCAATATTTTCTTTTAATTCAGCATTTAGCGAACTGCTTTTTACATCCAGATCCAATTCTAACCGAGGAATTTGGAGGGTATGGCCGACTAATTGATGCTCCAAAGTATTGATGTACTTCTCTATTTCCGGAAAAACATCCATAGACAAAAAACTGTTAATATCCTCTTTTAGGCTAAATGCTTTTTCTTTGTTGTTAACTGTGATTTCCACAAAGACTTTCTGAATTATATGATCTTGCATCATACTAAATAGGTTTTAATTATACAATATAGAGAGTGTTCAAAGGATTTTACTTCTGATCGAATTCTCCTCCCCAAAAACCTGCGGGGCAAAGACTTAACTTTGATTTTTGTTTTGCACTCAGTCTGCATCCGCAACCTCTGATAAAGCCATCTTTTGGAGAGTCTATAACTTCCAGTGTGTCTGGGTTAAGCCATTTCATGGCATTGCAATTATTACCGTTTTTTAAAGGGCATGCGTTACAAATTTGTTCTCTTAAAGAGAAAATTAGTTCTTCATTTTGATCAGCTACGCCCATTTTCGAGCGCAATTCATTGAAATGGCCGCCAATGATTTCATTGCGCTTGCCAAAAAGTTTTTTGATATTCATGTTATTAAATTTTAAAAATTATTGGGGTCAAAATTAGAAGATGAAAAGGCATTTTGCGAATTATAAGGACGCTCTATTCTGTCTTTGCAGTAAAAGGCAAAATTGTTTCCCGATTAAATGGAGGTTGCTGTTTTTAGAAATTACAGGGTATAAAAAGACATCACTTTCAAGTGAGAGTAGAGGGAAGTATGCCGTAGTATTTGAAGATTTATTTTTCAAATGGCAATTAATCTCCGGATAAGATTATTTGCTATGTGTATAGAGAAAGTCTTAGAGCTAAATTTTTATTTTTCAAAAAAAACATTCAATGGTTTGATTATGATGGTTTTATTCTTTTGTTTTTTTATTTTTTTTTCGAAAAATAAAAATTCGATTTACTGCAAAGACTGTATTGAGAGCTCCAAATATTTGTCTTTTGAGGAGGGGGGATTGTATGTTTGCACCACAATAACTAAGAACAGAAATTATGATTAATAATGTATTAACAGTTTTACAAAATAAGCTAAATGAGCCAAATGGTTTATATAACCCAATTTTTCCTAATGAAGTAGAAATCGCTGTTGTAGGTGATATCGCAAAACATGATGACGAAGACTCTCGGCTTAGCGACAAGGTAATAATTACTCTGTTAAGTGTTGAGGAAGAATCAACATTGAAAAATAGATCAAGATACCAGCAGGTAGTGGTAGAATCTCAACCGACCCGATATGACAAGGAGAGTGCTCCGGCTTATTTAAACCTTTATGTAATGATCGCAGCCAACAGAAGTATGTATAACAAAGGGTTGCTGAATATCTCGAAAGTTATTGAAATATTTCAAGCAAATAATGTATTAGAATATATTGGATCCAATCAAGAAGATAATTTTAAGTTCAGAATTGAATTGCATTCTATCCCCTTTGATCAGCTAAGTTATATCTGGGGATTATTAGGTGGGAAGATCATGCCGTCTGTCTTATATAAAATCAGTGTAATAAAAATTGTAGCTAAAGAGACAAAACCTGTTGAACTGATTAATGACGTTAATATACAAAGTATTAAAGTTAATTAACCATAAAATAAAAACTAATAACCTTTTCAAATTTTTTAACATGTTAAATCTAACAACACCGGGAGTTTCTATTGAAGAAATTACAAAACTTCCTTATTCTGTTGCATTAGCAGAAACAGCCATACCTGTGTTTATAGGGTATACTGAGCTAATACCTGATCAATATAAAAATGCTTTTAAAATCGGTTCTCTTTTGGAATATGAACGCTCTTTCGGGGGACCAAAAAAAGAGGGCATTCAGCTAAAAGATGTAAAAGATAAAGGGGTGGCTCTAATACCACCTCCGGTACAATTTCTAATGTACTATTCACTTCAAATGTATTTTGCGAATGGCGGGGGGCCTTGCTATATTATTTCTGCAGGAAAATACCCTTCAACAGGAGAAGTACAGCTGTCTGCACTGGAGACAGGGGTACAGATGATTGACTATATAAAAGAGCCAAGTCTTATTATTCTCCCTGATGCGATCTCGCTAGCTAATGAAGAAGATTTTTATACAATCTCCAATCAGGTAATTGAGAAAGCAAAAGTAGAGACAGAAAATAGATTTGCTATACTGGATACCTATTACGGAAACTCTGTAAAGGGATCCAATGATCTTACTACTATTGATATCTTTAGAAATAAAGTGAATTCAACCAGTCATGCTGCAGCCTATTTCCCACATTTAAAAACTATTTTGAACTATTCTTTTGATGAGAATAAAACACCAATTGTACATAAAGGTTTACAGGAGCCTAAGCAGGAAAGCTCTGTTTTTTATAAAGGGGAGATAGCGGCTTTAAGTGAACTGCAAAACTTAGCAAACATGGAAATTTCAGGTGGATCTCCTGATCCTTTTATACTTGCTGATTTCTTAGGACAGGCTATTGCCATTGCAGAAGAAATTAATGAATCCGCTGATGCGGTATCTCATGGAAAATCAAGTTTAATTCTGGCAATTAATGAATCAAAAGCTGTATTAGACGCTATATATGATGGAACAATTGATGATTTTACTGTTCCTGATGATTTGGATGAAAGCGCGCCTGCTTTCAGTGGGGAATTTGAAGCGCTAAAGTCTGCAATTGTTGATGTGAAAGACGAAGAAGGAGAGGCAAATGGTATTATCCTTAAAAATTTAGAGTCCTCAAATTCTGCATTATACAATCAGGTGAAGAAAGAAATACAGTCGTTGAAAGTTGTTTTACCCCCATCATCTGCCATGGCTGGTGTATACAACAGGGTAGACAGTATAAGAGGGGTGTGGAAAGCTCCTGCCAACGTAGGTTTTAATTATGTAGTTGCTCCCACAGAAAAAATTTCAGATCAGGAACAGGCAAAACTACATACAGATGATACAGGAAAATCAATCAATGCAATTAGAACTTTTACAGGAAAAGGGACATTAGTATGGGGAGCCAGAACGCTGGACGGAATGGACAAAAAAGATGGGAAAGACAATGAATGGAAGTATGTGAATGTACGTCGCTATTATAATATGCTAAAGCAAGCGATAAGTAAAACACTTCATGAATTTATTGACGAACCCAATATACGACCTACCTGGTTACAGGCAAAAGCTACTCTTGAAAATTTTCTTAACCAGCAATGGATGGAAGGTGCATTGGCAGGGATAACACCAAAAGAAGCTTATTTTGTTGAAGTAGGAGCAGATGAAGATGAAACTAAAACCAAAACAATGAGTGTAACGGTAAAAGTAGCATTAGCACGACCGGCGGAATTTATTGTATTACGTTTTTCACACCAATTACAAGAATCTTAGAAATTACAATCAATCACGAATATATATTCGAAGTTCCGCTTCGAAGAATAATTAATATTAACATTAAATTTTTAAAAAATGAATTACAAAACCCCTGGAGCTTACGTGGAGGAACAGTCTACATTTCCACCTTCCGTAGCACAAGTTGAAACAGCTATTCCAGCTTTTATCGGATATACCGAATTAGGACCCAAAAATAAACCAACAAGAATCTCTTCTATGCTGGAGTATGAGCAACTTTTTGGACATGCTAAGCCGGAACCTTTAGCTGTAGCTTTTAGAGATGGCGTTGCAACAGCAGTGCAGACTAAAGTAAACGATTTTAAAATGTACTATGCGATGCAAATGTATTTTGCCAATGGAGGTGGTGCATGTTATATTGTTTCTGTAGGACCTGAAGGGTATCCTGCATCCGTAAATACTGTAGAATTACAGGCAGGTCTTGACTTATTAAAAAAAGAGGACGAACCAACTCTTATCGTTTTCCCTGATCTTCAGGATTTAGTTCCTGCTGCTTCAGATATTGCTGCTGCTGCCAAAGCTTCTGAAGTCTCAGAAAGTAATGAAACTTTTGCCACTATTGCAAAAACTGCCTCAAAAGCTGTTGCAGATGTTGCAAATTCTGCCGGTCCAACTATACAGCATATTATAGATGCTGCTGTTGCAAAAGCCAATACTTACAAAATTACCAATCCTAATGATGCTAATGAAGTTGCTGCAGCTCAGGCAGCTCAGGTAGTTGTAGAAGCAGGTAAAGCTGCTGCTGCAGTTCCAAATGCTCAGGTGGCTGACGTTAAGATTGATATACAAATTGCTGCATCTAAGTTTGATTCAGTATGGAGTAGTGCTAAAAGTGTTGCAGAGAGTACTGCTGATTTTAAAACGTCACTGGTTTCCAGAGCCGGTGATCAGGTTACAATCACTAAAGCCTACAATTTATATAATAAAGCTTTAGATCAGGCAGAATTATTAAAAGACAGGTTTGTCATTATGGATGTCCTGGGAGATGATGCTACCTTTAGAAATGAAGTGTCTGCTTCAGGTCTAAAATATGGAGCAGCCTATCATCCTAAATTGAAAACAGTTCTAAGTTATGATTTCAAAGATGATAAAGTACCGGTTACTGGTGTATATGGTAGCAGAAATTTAGCTGATTTAAAAGCAAATCATTCAGAGTTGTATAATCAGGCTAAGCAAGCTATTGAATCTAAACAGGTGATTCTTGCTCCATCCTCAGCAATGGCGGGAGTTTACGCCAAGGTAGACAGTACTGCCGGAGTATTTAAATCACCAGCTAACATTGGTCTTAACTATGTTGTGGCTCCAACCGTAAAAATTACTACTAAGGAGCAGGATCTTCTTAACGTAGATACTACGTATGGAAAATCAATTAACGTTATCAGAGCTTTCACAGGAAAAGGGACATTGGTTTGGGGAGCAAGAACGCTGGACGGAAACAGCAATGAATGGAAATATGTATCCGTACGTCGTTTCTTCAGCATGGTAGAAGAATCTGTGAAAAAAGCAACAGAGCGTTTCGTATTTGAACCGAATACAGCCAATACATGGGTTCGTGTAAAGACAATGATCGAGAATTTCCTTGATCAGCAGTGGAGAGACGGAGCATTGGCAGGGAGCAAACCGGAAGAAGCTTATTACGTAAGTGTTGGTCTGAACAAAACAATGTCCGCTCAGGATATTTTAGAAGGAAGAATGAACATCGAGATCGGAATGGCAGCCGTACGTCCGGCTGAATTTATCGTGCTTCGTTTTTCACACAAATTACAGGAAGCATAAAATAACTTAAATAACAACAAAAATATAAATACATTATGAGTACATATCCATTAGTAAAGTTTGCCTTTGAAGTAGATTGGGGCGGAACAAAAGTAGGTTTCCAGGAAGTAAGCGGTTTAAACGTTGAAGCCGGTTTAATTGAATACAGACACGGAGCGAGTCCTGACTTTAGTAAAATCAAGATGCCCGGCCTGAAAGTTTTCAGTAACATCACTTTAAAGAGAGGAACTTTCAAAAAGGACAATGAGTTTTTTAACTGGTTTCAGACTACTCAGCTTAATACCGTAGAGCGCAGAACCATTACAATTTCCCTTTTAGATGAGAACGGAGAGCCTGCAGTGACCTGGAAAGTAAAAAATGCATTTCCGCTTAAATTACAATCTACAGATCTTAAAGCTGAAGGTAATGAGGTGGCTATTGAAACCTTAGAACTTGCACACGAAGGATTAACTATTGAAAATAACTAATATTAATTTAAAATTTTAAAAAAATGAGTTACAAAACACCAGGAGTCTACGTTGAGGAAATTGCAACATTCCCACCATCAGTAGCACAAGTAGAAACGGCTATCCCAGCTTTTGTTGGGTACACAGATAAAGGGCCTAGAAATGAACCAACAAGAATCTCTTCTATGTTGGAATATAAAACAATTTTTGGAGAAGCATTGCCTGAAGCTTTCAAGATTAACATCAATGGTAATTCTCTTGAAACTGAGGTCGCTCTAAGTCCTTTCAAAATGTATTATGCGATGCAAATGTATTTTGCCAATGGCGGCGGACCATGTTATATCGTTTCTGTAGGAGTAAAAACAGTAGGTTTTCCAACTAAAGTAGAATTAGCTGAATTGGAAAAAGGTCTTGCGACTCTGGAAAAAGAAGACGAACCAACCCTTATTGTTTTCCCGGATGCTGAAGGTTTGGATGCGAATATCTATAGTTTTTATGAATCTGCTTTAGATCATGCTGAACTTATGAAAGACAGATTTGTGATCATGGATGTTGTAGGTGATGATTCTACTACAGGTGCTGATTTTAGAGCAGTTGTTAATTTTAGAGAAGGTGTAGACGCTGGGCCAAGCGGTGAGCGTTTAAAATATGGTGCAGCTTATTACCCAAAACTAGAAACAATCTTAAGCTATAATTTTGATGAGAAGGAGGTTGAAATCAGCAGCCCTCAATCAGATTTTACTTTAAGAAATGAAGATGCTACCTATTTATCTGATTTAAAAAAGAGCGATTCAGATTTGTATAACAGAGCTAAAAAACTGATTGAATCTAAACGAGTAGTATTGGCACCATCATCAGCAATGGCGGGAGTTTACGCTAAGGTAGACAGTACTGCGGGAGTATTTAAAGCACCAGCTAATGTAGGTCTTAACTATGTAGTAGCTCCAACTGTAAAAATCTCTCATGAAGATCAGGATAAACTGAATGTGGATCCAGCTGCTGGAAAATCAATTAACGCAATCAGAACTTTCACAGGAAAAGGGACATTGGTTTGGGGAGCAAGAACGCTGGACGGAAACAGCAATGAATGGAGATATGTATCCGTACGTCGTTTCTTCAGTATGGTAGAAGAATCTGTGAAAAAAGCGACAGAACGTTTCGTATTTGAGCCGAATACAGCCAATACATGGGTTCGTGTACAGACCATGATCGAGAATTTCCTTGATCAGCAGTGGAGAGACGGAGCATTGGCAGGGAGCAAACCGGAAGAAGCTTATTACGTAAGTGTTGGTCTGAACAAAACAATGTCCGCTCAGGATATTTTAGAAGGAAGAATGAACATCGAGATCGGAATGGCAGCCGTACGTCCGGCTGAATTTATTGTGCTTCGTTTTTCACACAAATTACAGGAAGCATAAAATAACTTAAATAACAACAAAAATATAAATACATTATGAGTACATATCCATTAGTAAAGTTTGCCTTTGAAGTAGATTGGGGCGGAACAAAAGTAGGTTTCCAGGAAGTAAGCGGTTTAAACGTTGAAGCCGGTTTAATTGAATACAGACACGGAGCGAGTCCTGACTTTAGTAAAATCAAAATGCCCGGCCTGAAAGTTTTCAGTAACATCACTTTAAAGAGGGGAACTTTCAAAAAGGACAATGAGTTTTTTAACTGGTTTCAAACTAATCAGCTTAATACCGTAGAGCGCAGAACCATTACAATTTCGCTTTTAGATGAGAACGGAGAGCCTGCAGTGACCTGGAAAGTAAAAAATGCATTCCCTCTTAAATTACAATCTACAGATCTTAAAGCTGAAGGTAATGAGGTGGCTATTGAAACCCTGGAACTTGCACATGAAGGATTAACTATTGAAAATAACTAATCATGGCTCTTTTATATCCTCCAACTAGTTTCTCTTTTATTGTTAATGGGATTTCAACAACAGAGGGTATTGACTCCAGATTTCAGTCTGTATCTGGTTTATCAACAGAAATTACAACTGAAGAATACGCCGAAGGAGGTGAAAACAGATTTAGCCATCAGCTTCCTTTGCGGCCAAAATATCCAAATTTAGTTCTTAAGCGTGGATTAATCGTAAGTTCCGGATTGATAAGCTGGTGTAGAAACGCTATGGAAAACTTCGAATTTGAACCCAGAAACCTCATCATTACCCTTTCAGGAGGACTTCAGTCTACAGCACCTTTAATGGTATGGAATGTAGTTGGGGCTTATCCTGTAAAATGGGAAGTTTCAGAATTCAACGCAGAAGAAAGCAAACTTGCTATAGAAACCATAGAACTGAAATACAGATATTTCACAATACCCTCATCGTTAGCAAGCTTAGGCTTGTAATTTCTAAATCAAATCTAAGCACATACTGGTGTGTTAGTTTAAAGATAACATTCAGCAAAATTTTTCAGATAAAAGGAAAAAGATTGGTCTATAACAAGACTGAACACACTCCTTATGTGCTTAGATTTTTTTAAATAAATACGTTAAACAGTTGGTTTTAAGTTTTTTACGTATTAATAAATAATTAAAAACAAACGAAATGCCAATAGAAATAAAAGAACTTCACATTAAAATAAATGTGGACGAAAAAGCAGCAGCAACCACAACTGCCACATCGGTAGATGAAGCGCAAATCATGCGGACAATCAGCGAAAGTGTAGAGCAGGTAGTCAATATAGAACAACGTAAAAAAGAAAGATAATGGCAGGAGAAATAAAAAAAGTAACTATAGGAACATATGAGGATTCTACCTATGGAAGAATAATTAGTAGTGATGCTTTTGTACCTCTTATTAATCCAACGGGATTTTCTTTTACACGTAGGAATGATTTCAATAGCGAGCAAGAAAATGGAGCAACAGCATCCGATCCAAAATTTGTTAAGGCCGGTCCGCCGTCTTTACAATTGGAATTTTTATTTGATGGTACGGGAGTAACAGAATCTAATCCTGGTAATAAGCTTATCAATAAAATTAAAGGGAAATTATTTGAAAAAGAAGCAGTAACAGACCAATTGTATAAATTTTATGAAGCGACTGGGGCGTATGATGGTACAATTCATAAACCACATAATGTCATTGTTATTTGGGGAAAATTTGAATTTAAAGGAATTCTTAATGAATTTACAATAGATTATAAATTATTCAATAATAATGGGACTCCATTAAGAGCGATCGGAAAAGCAACTTTCGTTGGGGCAATCAGCAATGAACTTGCTGCAAAAACGGTGAAAAAAAATTCTCCAGACCTTACCCACAAAAGAACAGTACAGGATGGAGATACATTACCCTTAATGACCGAAAGAATTTATGGAGACTCCAAATACTATCTGGAAGTCGCTAAAGTAAATGGAATCATCAATTTTAGACAGTTAACACCAGGACAGGATCTGTTCTTTCCGCCTATAGAAAAAGTTTCATAATATGAATAATAGCGGATACATAAAAACAGCGAAAAACCCGGATTTAATAACTTTTAAAGTGATGTCCGGAGGTAAAGAACTGCCAGGTAAATATGGTGTGAAAAACATTGTGGTGGAAAAAGAAGTCAACAGAATTCCTTATGCCCGCATCGTAATTTTAGACGGAAGTGTGCCGGAACAAGACTTTAAATTAAGCAATGAAGAGCTGTTAATTCCCGGAAAAGAAATTGAGATCACTGCCGGATACCATTCTGAAGAAGAAACCATTTTTAAAGGAGTTGTTGTAAAGCATAACATTAAAATCAGAAGTGGAGCATCTTATCTCATCGTAGAATGCAGAGATAAGGCTGTGAAAATGACTTTAGGAAGGAAAAGCAAATATTTCTACGAAAGTAAAGACAGTGATATCATTGAAGAGCTTATTGGTAACAGCGGGCTTACTGCTGATGTAGAAGCCTCTTCAAATTCACATAAAGAACTGGTTCAGTACCAAGCGTCGGATTGGGATTTTATGTTAACCAGAGCACAGGCCAATGGTAAATTGTGTTTTGTTGAAGATGGAACCATCAAAGTTGCT
Source organism: Chryseobacterium sp. 14P4.3.2 (assembly GCF_057799275.1). Taxonomy (NCBI): domain Bacteria; kingdom Pseudomonadati; phylum Bacteroidota; class Flavobacteriia; order Flavobacteriales; family Weeksellaceae; genus Chryseobacterium; species Chryseobacterium sp. 14P4.3.2. The sequence continues at coordinate 36,536 of NZ_JBYOKO010000022.1, read as the reverse complement.
AAACCTGATTTTAGCGGAAAAGAGGTAGAAACCGTTGTTTACGGATCATCTGTACACGAATTTGACGGAGAGATTGATGCAAGAGATCAATTCAGTAAAATTATTGCCAAAACATGGAGTTATACCGACCAGGAACTGACAGAAGTTGAAGCTCAGGACCCGGCAATTAATCTCAATGGGAATCTTTCATCGGGAGATTTAGCAGACGTTTTTGGAATTGAAGATTTACAACTTAAACATGGTGGAAATCTTACTCAGGGTGAACTGCAGGAATGGAGCGATGCAAAAGCAACTTTCCAACAGTTAGCAAAAACAAGAGGAAGAGTAAAATTTCAGGGCATTCCATCCGTTAAACCGGGAGTTTCATTAGCACTACAGGGAGTAGGAAACCGATTTAACGGAAAAATATACATAACAGGTGTTCGTCACGAAATAGCCGAAGGAAATTGGTTGGTTGACGCACAATTCGGACTTTCTCCCACATGGTTCTCAGAAACTTATGATATAAGCGAAATGCCTGGTTCAGGAATTATTCCTGCAATTAGCGGATTACATATTGGTGTTGTATCACAATTGGAATCTGATCCGGATGGCGAAGACAGAATTTTAGTACAAATTCCAATCATTAACAACGAAGAGGAGGGCATTTGGGCACGGGTTGCCACCCTTGATGCAGGAGAAAACAGAGGTTCATTTTTCAGACCGGAAATCGGAGATGAGGTAATCATCGGATTTATTAATGATGATCCCAATGACGCAGTTGTGCTGGGAATGTTAAACAGCAGTGCAAAACCGGCTCCTATTGTAGCTTCTGATGATAATAATGAAAAGGGATTTGTAACCCGAAGCGAAATGAAAATGATCTTCAATGATGATAAAATTTCATACACCCTTGAAACACCAAAAGGCAAAAAAATCATTGTAGATGAAGATGCTGATGTTATTACCATTAAAGATGACCATTCCAATATTCTTACGCTTAATAAAGAGGGTATCAGTATGGAAAGTGGTAAAGACATCAAGATCAAAGCAAAAGGAGATATTAATCTGGAAGGAACCAATATCAATGTAAAGGCAAGCGCCCAGCTAAAAGCAGAAGGAAGTTCGGGCTCTGAACTTAAATCGGGAGCAGTAACAGTAGTGAAAGGGTCCCAAGTTAAAATCAATTAATCATGAAACCCGCAGCAAGAATTACAGATATGCATACCTGTCCTATGGTGACGGGAACTGTTCCACATGTTGGAGGCCCTATAATACCTGCAGGAGAACCTACTGTACTTATCGGGGGGAAGCCTGCAGCCAGAGTGGGAGACAAAGCAGTATGCACAGGACCTTTGGATACCATTGCATCAGGATCTTCAAGTGTCATGATAGGCGGAAAACCCGCTGCAAGAATGGGCGATTCTACAGCGCATGGAGGTGTGATAACCGCAGGTGAAGCTACTGTTTTAATAGGGGGATAATATAAAGATAAGGTTTTGAACCTCTCAATACATATTATCTGTCTGAAAGTAAAAATGTAAAACATCAATAACAAGACTGTTAAAATAACTGAAACTCTATGTTACAGATGCAAGATGTTACAATTATATATAATAAATAACGTATGAAAATAAATACAGATTTTTTAGGAATAGGCTGGAGCTTCCCGCCTGAGTTTAATGAGACTGAAGGAAAACTGGCAATGACCACTGATGTAGAAGACATCAATAATAGTCTTCTTATTTTGTTATCAACACGTCCTGGTGAACGTGTCATGTTCCCTAACTACGGATGTGACCTGCAGGAAATGCTCTTTAAACCTCTGGACTTAACGCTGATCACCCAGATGACAGGGATCATTGAACGTGCTATTTTATATCATGAGCCCAGAATAAACATTTTAAGTATTGATATTGATACCCAGGATGAACTTGAGGGAGAAGTTTTGATACAAATTGACTACGAAGTAAGAAATACGAACACAAGAAGCAATATTGTTTTTCCTTTTTATAAAGGAGAAGCTACTGAAATATAATGAATGACGGGATGTCTGTAGCCATTTTGAATACTACCAAACATTACATGAGTATTGCATCTGACCATAGAAAGATAAATATAAACAAATGAAAAAAACAGATACATTTTCACATTATCGTGAAGGAAAATCACAAATGCAGCGCTTTTTAGCAGAACTAGATCCTGGTAATCTTGAATTACACGATTTCGATTTGTTTGATTGGCTATTATTCGCAAATAATTTTGCTAACCGTGTAAACTATTTTAATAAAGATAATAATACAAAACCACAAGGAAATTGGGGAAACTTCTTCCTGGGTGATGATACCAAAGCGATCCCGCGCAGAGAAAGCGTTGAGTATAAAAGTATGAAAAAACAGGTTACAGATCTTATGTCCCAGTTTGAACAGGATAGCAGTCTGACCCCCCATCTGACCTTATTTGTTTGCTTTTTAAAATTATTAGACTTCTCAAAAAAGGCCTTCAATAACCTGACGAAAAGACATTTGGATTTCTATTATAATGAAATACTTCAGATTGAGAAAAATGATGCTAAGTCAGATAAAACCTATGTGATTTTTGAATTGGCGAAAAAAGCAATTCAGGAAAGAATTCCGGACGGTACATTACTGGATGGAGGTAAAGATATTAACGGCAAAAAAAGGGTTTACAAAACAAACGAAGAGCTTGTTGCCAATCAGGCAAAAGTAGTTGAGATTAAAAGTTTTTTAAACGATGTTGAAAAGAGAGAACTGAAAATGGCCCCTATAGCCAACTCTGCTGACGGTCTGGGAGATAAACTGCCGGAAGACAGTAGTTATTGGTGGCCGTTTGGATATAATTCTGACGAAACAATCTCAGATAAATCTATTTACAAAGAACTTCCGAAAGCAAAACTGGGATTTTCGGTAGCTTCATCATTGTTTGATTTGAAAGAAGGAGAACGAACAATCAATTTTAAAATTGATTTTGAAAAAAATTCTACGCAAAGACTGGAAGGTATTTCAGATGAAGTTATTCAAAACAATATCAAAGTGCTTTGTAGTGGAGAACAAGGATGGTTTTTAGGAGTCGGTTTAAAATGTATCCAAAACATAGAGAGTCAATTAGAACTTTCTTTCACATTACCCAAAGATTTCCCTGCAGTTGTAAAGTATGATAAGAAAGTACATGGAGAAAAGTTTCAAACCAATTTTCCTGTTGTAAGGTTGATAATCGAAGGTGACAAATACTACGATATTTATGAAGCTCTTTCAGAAAAACTGGTAAAAAACATTGACATAGCAGTTGATGTAAAAGGAATAAAATCGGTTCAGATAGAAAATGATAATAATACTTTAAATGCTGAAAAACCATATTATCCATTCACGGCACAACCTGTTAAAGGATCTAATTTTTACATTAAATGTCCTGAAATGTTTTCCAAAAAATGGCTGAATGCTGACATTACCATCAACTGGAAAAATACACCAGATTCAATTACAGATTTGTACAACGCTTATGTCATTCAACCAAATCAGAATATCAGCGTAAAAGAATTTGAAGGATTAAAAAATTCATCTATTGTCCGTTCTGACGCTTATTTCAGAGCAGATACTGCATTACTGGAAAAAGAAGTTTGGTCTGAGAAAGACAGAGCTATTGAGTTGTTCAAAAAAGTAGAAAACGACTACAAAACTCAATTTTCTATCTATAATTCGAGTAATGAATCGGGAACGAGTGAAGCGATCAGATTAACGCTGAACCAGTCGTCTTTACAGGATGTTTATCCTAAATTGTACACATTGGCATTATCTAGTGATCCGGCAGCCAGAAAGCCCGTTCCGAATGAACCGTATATTCCTTTTGCTGAAGATATTGAACTGAATTACAGCGCAAGAGAAAGCGCATATTCTTACCTCAGCAAAGATATTAATGGGGAAGCATCAAAAAGCAAAGGAGTAGAAGTGTATCATGAAGATGCATTCGGACAGTATGAAAAAGAAGTTGATACAAAAAGCATTGTTCCGGCACATCAAAATGGAGGCGAACTATACATCGGACTGGAAGCAATGCCTCAGGCAACAGTTTCTTTACTGATTCAAATGCTGGAGGGAAGTGAAAACCCTTTAGCGAAAACGTTCGCAGAAAAAGAATTTATCGAATGGAGCATTCTTTCAAAAAATACATGGATTGATCTGTCTGACAATTTGTTGAAAAACGAATCCAGGAAATTTTTAGAATCCGGTATTGTAAAGTTTAAAATTCCTAAAGATATCAGCACAAGTAACACAAGGTTTACAGACGGACTAGTTTGGATCAGAGCCAAATCAAGAAGAAGCTATGATGCGGTATGTAAAATTCAGGGAATTTATACTCAGGCTGTTTTAGCGACATTCCAAAATCAGGATAATGATCTTTCGCATTTAAATAATGGTTTGGAAGCCGAGACCATTGCAAAACTGATTACCAGGGTTCCACAGGTGAAGTCGGTCCATCAGCCTTATAATTCGTTTGACGGGAAATATAAAGAATCCGATCCTGAGTTTTACAGACGTGTGAGTGAAAGATTAAGACATAAGCACAGAGCGATTACCCAATGGGATTATGAGCAGTTGGTATTGCAGGAATTTCCGGAAGTTTTTAAGGTAAAATGTCTCAATCATACTTCTGAAAATTCATACATGGCTCCAGGGCATATAACCCTGATGGTAGTACCGAATATTAAAGATAAAAATGCTTTTGACATCTATCAGCCCAGAGTAAGCAGAGCGAGCCTGAATAAAATTCAAAATTATGTGAATGAATTAAATACGATGCATGTTAAAGCGCAGGTAATTAATCCGAACTATAAAGAAGCAAAAGTAGAAATAAAGGTCAAATTCTTTGAACAGTATGATGAAACATTCTATACCAGACAATTAGACGAAGATATTAAAAAATACATATCGCCATGGGCTTTTACAGACTCTAAAGATATTGATTTTAATGTGGAACTTAATGTAAATCATATGATTAACTACCTTGAGCAGCTGTATTATGTGGATTATATCGATGAGATTAAAATATTGGTGAATAATGTTTTACAAAGACAATCCTTAATTGAAGTAGACCCGAAATCGATTTTAGTTTCTGCTAAACAGCATAAAGTTACCATTACAGATCAAGTATGTATTTAATAATAAATAAGAAGAAAACATAATCATGTCAGAAAACAAACATATTAGTATATCAAAAAAAATAGAGACTGAGGATCAGACAGATTTTCACTTTCTACGCAAAACAGGTATTGAATACATAGAGAAGTTAGGAGGAAAGCTATGGACCGATTACAACTCTCATGATCCGGGTATTACCACTTTAGAAGTTTTAAGCTATGCCATAACAGATCTTGGTATGAGAATAAACCTGAACATGGAGGATATTCTGGCTTCTACCGAGAAAGAGAATGATATTCATACCCAGTTTTTAAAGGCTACAGAAATTCTGCCTTCAAGACCTTTGACCGAACTTGACTATAGAAAATTATTTATAGATATCAATATGGTGGCTGGTCATAAAAGACCTATCCGTAACTGTTGGTTAGTTCCTAAAAATGAAGCGTTGTACGTTGATTGTAAAACCGGAAAATTAGACTTTAAACCTATTGGAGACAAGACACAAAGCTTTACCGTGAAAGGGCTGTATGATCTGTATGTAGATTATGCCGAGAATATTAATACCGAAGGTACCGGGTGCGAAAAATCTAACATCAATATTAAAATATTAGACCGTTACCATGCCAATAGAAGCCTTTGTGAAGATTTAGCTGAAATTAAAGAAGTTGAAACCCAAAAAGTCGCTGTATGTGCCCGTATTGGTCTGGTAAACAAAGCTGATGAAGAATTGATACACGCCAAAGTACTAAAAGCGGTCAATAACTATTTATCTCCGGAGGTTCATTTCTACTCACTGAAGCAAATGCTCGAAAAAGGGTTGACTACAGATCAGATTTTTGAAGGGCCACTTTTAGATAATGGTTTTATTGATACTAAAGAACTTGAAAACAGTCAGTTAAGAAGAGAAGTCCGCCTTTCTGATATCGTCAGTGAAATCATGAAAATTGATGGTATCAAAGAAATTCATGAAATTTCCATTGCAGGTTGTGACAGTGTAATCAAACAAAATAATGATTGGCTGATCTGCATTGAAAAAGGCAGAAAACCGGAATTGTGTGAGCTAAGCTCATTCAGCTACAGTAAAGGTTCCCTTCCGCTAAATATCAATGAGAAAAAAGTTCAGGATTACTTATTAACTCTTCAAAGAGAAGAAGATGTACTTAGGGAAGATGCCAAACAAAATAAAGAATTGATTCTGCCTCAGGGAACGTCATATGATATCGCCAACTATGCTACTATTTTAAATGAATTTCCGGATACTTATGGAGTTGGAATGTCAGGTATCATAGGAAATGTAACTCCCGAAAGAGAAGCTCTGGCAAAACAATTAAAAGGGTATTTATTGTTTTTCGATCAGATCCTTGCCGGTTATTTCAAGCATCTTGAAAAAGTAAAAGAAGTATTAAGCGTGAATGGTCACTTAAAAAGAACCTTTTTTACACAAGCTCTTAAAAATATTAAAGGTTTTGATGAATTGGTTTCCAGATATGATACAGAAAGTGATGACAATCTTACAGATTCACTATATGAAGAGCTGGATAACAGTGTAGAACGCCGGAATGAAGTTCTGGACCACCTGATCTCACGTTTTGCAGAAACATTCAGCGACTATACGTTCCTGATGAAGTCATTGTATGGAAAATCTACCGATGAAATTGTCTTAAGAAACAAAGAAAACTTTCTGAAAGAATATACCTCATTAAGTAAAGACAGAGGGATGGGGTATAATTACACTTTGTTTTCGGATTCAGATCTGTGGAATACCCGTAATATTTCCGGAGCACAGAAGAGAATTGCCCGTTTGCTGGGAATTAAAGATTATACCCAGAGGAATCTATCCCAATCGCCGGTCTCCATCATTAAAACAAAAGATAGTGATGATAAAGATATCTACTCATGGAAGATAAAAGACGGGATTGGTAATATTATGTTATCCTCTGTAAACACCTATAAAATTGAGTATGCTGCAACCAAAAATTTAAATGAAGCCGTATATCAGACTATTCAGATAGATGAGGAAGACCTTGAAAATGCATTAAAGAAACTGGATGAGAAAAAACCCCAGGATACTTTAAAAATGCTAAAAGAATGTAATGAAAATTTTTGCTTTATCGGAAATATAAAGATCCGTGTTTCATTGGGAGGGAACTTCTATTTTGAAATTGTAGATGATACCGATCAGCAAAACGTGATTGCCACCCACAAAAAAACGAATCCTTATCTGTCACTGGGAGAAATGAAAGATGGAATCAGGGATATTGTGAAGTATTTTAAATATGATTTTACAGAAGAAGGTATTTTCCTTGTAGAGCATTTATTACTGAAGCCAACCACTAAAGATTATAAACTCATGGGGGGCATTGGATGCATGTCGATAGAAAATACTTTTAAAGTAATGTATGATCTGGAAGAAAGTAATTCTACTGTAAATCCGATAAAATATTCTGAAGCCTTCATGTCATCCTGTGAAGAAGGCTGCGAAATAGATGTTTTTGATCCTTACTCTTACCGTGTAAGCGTTGTTCTTCCCGGATTTGCTTATCGCTTCCAGGATCCTGATTTCAGACGTTATGCCGAAACCGTTATCAGACAGGAAATTCCAGCCCATGTTTTAGCAAAAATCTGCTGGGTGGGTGATAGGCTGAGTGAAAAACAAACCGCTCAGAACGATTTGGCTGAATTTGAAGTTGCTTTTAAAAAATACCTTTCAGATAAATCAAAAAACAATATTGTCAATCTTGGAAGCAGCATTATGGATCTATTGACGGCTCTTACCCATCTGAATAATATCTACCGACCGGGAAGACTTCTGGACTGTGAAATGAATGACAATGATAGCCTGGATGGAAAAATCATATTAGGACAATCAAACTTATAAAAATTGAAAAACAATGAATGCTAAATTAGAGAATATAACAACCCAATATAGAAAGTTCAACGAAAACCAAGCGTTAACAGAAGGGCAATTAAACGAATTTTTAGACTATTTCGAAGACCAGGACAGACTTTCGAGAACCCGTTTGAGTGGAGTGGGAGTAGCGTGTGGTTTTCAATCCACGTACACGGATTTGGTCTTGCAGCCTCAGGCTGAGACAAAAAAACCTGGCACCGGAGATCTGGAATTTGAACTTAATACTATCATTATTACACAAGGTGCCGGAGTTACCACAGACGGAGACTTAATAACGCTTCGCCAGCCAAGTGTTAAGCCATTGGAGACTACTGTAAACTTCAATGCTGCTACCTATAAATATTTTAGAAATTATACTGATGAAGTAGGATATGAGCATTTCCGTATCGGAGGGCAGCAAATTCCTCTTTTAGAACTGGTTACACAAGCGCAGTATACTCAGTTAAAAGACAAGGGTGCTTACGTTGCAGATTTTAAACATACAAAAGAAATCGGCAGCATATATGATAAAGTGATGATTCTGTATCTGGAAAGCTACTCCAATGAAGAGACGCCGTGTCAGGATGCTGACTGTGACAATACCGGAGCAGAGCAGGTTTCTAATCTTAAAGTACTCTTGGCAGATTCAGCATCTGTATCAGGGCTGATGACAAAAGGTGATGCCAAAGATACGATCTATAAGGCTCATAATGCTTATGAAGAACTGTTTGATCATTTACCCAAAATAGAGGCTAAAAGAGTTATTCTGGACCCTGCCGTTAAAACAGCAACAGAATTAAGATCCAGATTTCAAAATGCTACCAGTACTTTTGCGCAGCTAAGCGATGGCTTTAGCGCTATTGCAGATACTTTTAAGGTAAGCATTAATCTGGGGGGAGAAACACTCTTAGATAGATTAAAGTCTTTATTGGCTCCTACATCCAGAATCCTTGCCGATTATCAATATAGGTATGACTTACTGAAGGATTTAATTGATACATACAATGAAATAAAAGGATTGATCCTGCATCTTAACGCGGAGTGTTGCCCGGATATAGCTTCTTTCCCTAAACACCTTTTGCTGGGCCATGTGGGAGCGGTATCCGAATTAGGAAAATATATGCCTTATCGTCACGGTTTTTATAATTCACCCATCAATACCACGGATGATGAAAACTACGAAAGAGTTGTAATGCTTGCTAATCGTTTCATTCAAAAAATTAACGGATTTCAATCCTACACCGGAGCTGTTAAAATTACTCCTTCCAATCTTTATGTGAGATTGGGTGATAAAGCAATACCTTACTACTATAATGTAGACAAACCATTATTGACTCAATGGAACTTTGAAAAAACAAAAACGGACAGAGAAACGTATAATCTAAGCTACCATACCATTAATCTGGCAAGCGAAGACTATGTTCAGAATCCATTGAATTATAACATTGATAACAACGATTTTTATAGAATTGAAGGACACTTAGGACAACCTTACAAAACAGCTCTGCAAAATATCAATGATCTAAAAGCACAATACGGATTAGCTTTTGATGTGATTGCGCTGGTCCTGAATAAAGACGGAAAATCCGAAGGCGAAACACCTGCCAAAGAAAAAACGGTATCCATAGAAGACCTCAGAAAACAATTGACTGCAATTTCCAGTGATATCAGCAATCAGAAAGGCGGTACACAAAATACTTTACTGAACATCTCTAGGCTGGATGATAAATTAAAATTACTGAACCAGGCTGAATTCTCAAAAGAAGGATCATCAGACGGTGTTACTGTAGTAAAACAAGATCCTAAAAAAGGAGATGTGGTAAGCGAAATTTTAAGTGACTTTTTAGAGCGAAAATCAGGCTTGGAGCATGTGGCTGGGGTAGAACCGGGAGGAACTTTTGTTTTAATTTACAATAATGAAACAGATAACCAGGTTCTTGCAGACTTCTCATTGCCTTACTTGTGCTGTTCTAAGAAAGAACCTGTATTCCTGGTGTTACCAGACAGCAGACTGTGTCAGAAAGACGCTCCGGTTGCGATGACAGTGGTTCCTGAAAACGGGGAGGTGAAAGCATTTGTGAATGGTGTTCAGATTCCGGCAATTACACAAACCGCAGGTCAGAGCTTCTTCAATCCTGGCCTGGTAGCTTCAACCTATCTGAATCAGGCCATTAAATTTACCGTTAATGATGATGCTGTGGAGCCCCAGATGATTGTCTATGAAAATCCGGAAATTACATCCGTAGCGTCAGGTAAGGTAACTTATGAGAAACCTACGACAAATCCAAATACAACAAATCCGAATGCATCAGTTGAATTTAATGTAGTTGGAAACTTTGCAGGACTTACGTTTACATGGGACTTCAATGACGGAAGCCAGATTGTTCAGAACGAAGCACCGGCAAATCTGAAAACCCACGTGTACAAACTGATTGCCGGGCAGGAAGATACTTTCAATCCGACACTTACAGTAACAAACGCTAACGGATGTAGCACAGTCTACAGATTAAAACCATTAAAATTAGTAGGACAAACTACCATTGCTTGTTTAACAGGGATGAGGGTACTTATTCAGTATATAGATGCAAAACAGGGAAATCACACTTGTAATGAAGCTACATTTAATCTGAAAGGAAACGGAATTATCATAGGCGGTAGCCCGAATGGAAATGTTTTCTTAAGCAATACCTACGAAAGTAATGATAAGAAGAACTATCCTGCAGGGTATGATAAAGATACCTATAGAGGACCAGATAGAGCGAGTGAAATTATCATTAATAAAGATGAAGCTCAGCAGATCGCAGACAAATCACCGGACGGATTTATCTCCTTCTCTCTTGAATGTGCATTAACCCGTTGCCATACAGGAGTTGCCTGGACCCAGATATTCCTTGCTGATAGTAAAGTTCCGATTTATGACGGTTATCCGCAGAATAATTTCTTATCAATTAACCCTTGTACAGGTGAAACAAGAAAATAATTCCAGAAAGGAGAAATAATTTAATAATAACTCCATAGGCGGAAATACCGTCTGTGGAGTCTATTAAATAACCTTAATGAATCATTAAAAAATTAACAATAATGAATAATCAATTAAGTAATATAGCAGTCCAATACCGTAAATTCAGTAAAGGGCAATACATAGAATATACTCATTTCAACGAGTTTCTGGATTTTTTTGAAGACCAGGACCGTTTGTCCAGAGTCATGCTGCAGGGAGTGGGTATTGTCTGTGGTTTTAAACCAAAACTTATTTATAACAATAAGCTGCTGAACAGTATACAGCTTTCTCAGGGAACAGCTATAACAACGGACGGTGATCTGCTTACTCTGAGCAATACAAGTGAAGTGAGTAAGGAGTTGTATATAAGTGATTTGAAAACCATTAACATAGAAAACAAAGACTACACTCATTTTAAAGTCTATGATAACTTCAAAGTAAATTATCCTGCCTTTTATGATAAGGATATCCACCAGATTGATCTATGGGAATTGGCAACAGATCAGGATGCCAGTTCTGACTTTCAGCCTGTTAGTAATCTTTCAAATGTAGAAGATAAATACCTGTTACTGTATTTAGAAGATTATGAGAGAGATGTTAAACCTTGTAGAGGTGTTGATTGTGATAATCACGGCGTTCAGCAAATTCGAAATCTGAAAGTGTTGGTTACCACCGCAAAAGGAATTTCCAATATGATCGGTGAAGACCTTATTTCTATACCTGGTGTAACTCAGCCTGTCAGAAAAGACCTTATGCAGCGTCATCCTTTGTTTATTGATGATATTTTGAAGCCGGCAAGGCAGGAACGTGTCATTGTAGAACGGCTTATCTTAAATAATAACAGTGAAAAACAATTTTCTGTCTCCAATTTAAGAGATTTATATATCAATGCATTGGATAAATACGGGTATGGTGAACCTCTTTTTAAAAAAATAGAAGCCATTTCCCGGATAATGGGAACTTCAACAGCTTACTATCCGGCTTTCAAAAATACAATAGATAAGTTTCTTTCCCAGCAATCAGGGTTTCAGTATGCTTATGATGTTGTAAAGGACCTGGCAGATACCTATTCTGAAATTATAAAATTGCTTCCTAAAGCATTTACAAAGGATCTTCCTGATTTACCTTCTTTTCCGAAACACATCATGCTTGGGAAACTAACTCCAGGCAGACAGTTGGATTTTTCGAGACATCAGTTTTACAATTCCCCTGTTCTGGATGATGACAAAGCAACACAAAGAGTGAAAGTACTAATCGAGCGGTTTGTTCAGCAGGCAGCAAATTTTAAGTATTCGGATGATATTGAAATTGAAATTGGAACGGGGGCTGAAATTAAACCGGGGATTAAAATCATTCCGTCACAAAAATTAAACCCTCTTAGCAATAAAGCAATCCCTTTTTACTATAAGATTTACGATAACTTCCTGAAATTATGGAATTTTGATAAAACAAGTAACCGCTCATTTAAAGATAATCTGGGATATGATACAGGCCTGCTGTCATCAGAAGCTCACATAAAAGAACCTTTAAATTTTGATATAGATAAAAATTCCTTTTATAATATAGAAGGGCACCAGGGAATGAATTATCAGTCTGCGTTTGATCAGATCAGGCAAATCAGAGATCAACAGCAGCTGGGATTTGATATTATGCTTTTGTCGTTAGATAAATTAGTAAATAACAAAGACTTGTCAAAAGCTTATTTCAATGAATATGTAGAAAAGAATCCCGGATTGGAGCATAAAGGTGGAGTTGAACGTGGAGGTACCTTTGTAATGGTTTATGCCAATATAGGAAAATATACAGCAGTGATTGCCGATTTTTCACTTCCGTATATATGCTGTACCCCAAAAACTGAAGTAAAATTAAGCTTACCAAGTACTGTTATTTGTACTGAAGCCCATCCTGTACCTTTCACCGTAATCCCAGTGAATGGAGAAGTTAAAGCGAATGTCAATGCAGATTTAAATGGAGGTGTGGAAATAACCAACGGACAATATTTCTTTAATCCGAAAAACGTACATCAAAGTTTACGTGGTAAGGAAATCTCCTTTACTGTAAATGGAAAACCTACTAATTGCAGTATTAAAGTTATTACACAACCGGAAGTAGAAATAAAGGTTGATCATGTCTTCTATCCTGAAAAAGGCTCAGTAGCAACGACAGTAAATATGCTTGTCACCGGTGAACACTTTAAAGACTATACCTATAGCTGGGATTTCTGGGATAATGGAAGCTTTATACCTCTGAAGCCGGATGAAGATGGAAATGTTAATTATACGTACTATAATCTGGTACCAACAAGAATTCCGACAATAAAGGTGAAAGTGAACGGCAGCGGATGTACTCAGGATATTGCAGTAAGAGATTGGCATGATGCTCCGGTTCAGTTAAGTTTGCCAAAAAATATTATTTGTTCGACATCTCCTTCCATTCCTTTTACAGTATCGCCTGCAGGTGGAATTGTAGAAGCTGATATCGGTAATGGGGTAGAAATAGTCAATGGAAAATATGTCTTTAATCCGCAAAAAGTAGATGAAAGTTTACATAATAAGATCATTAACTTTACTGTAGACAGTAAGTCAACTGTGTGCAGTATTAAGGTTATTACGCAGCCTGCGGTTACTGTAGGGATTCAATCTGTTGACTTTCCAAACGGTGATCCAACGCAGGCAACAGTAAACTTTATAGTTTCCGGGCCAGGCTTTACCACTTATACTTACAGTGTGAATGGCAGTACAGATCTACTGAAACCCGGAACAGATGGAAAAATGAGTTACAAATTGAAAAATCTGGACCCAAAAGGAAATCCAGCGATCGATATAGTTGCAAGTAACGGCATATGTACTCAAACCATCACTATAAACAATTGGTATAAACCTCCCACAGTCCCGACAGTTGTCATAAAAGATATTGACTTCTCACGAGGAGTGAACTGCTGTGAAATTGCTCTACCTGCTATTAAAGCGGATGCAGGAAAAGATCAATATTTCAGTCTGTCTAATGGCTCATCTTTTGAATTAGCAGGAGTAGGTGAAGGGGCTAAAAACCTTACTTACTCATGGCTTCAGATAAGCGGCTCTACTCAGGCTCTGCTCACTTTTGAACCAAATAAACCTAATGTAAAGATTTCCAATTTAACTTATGATACTTATCAATTGCGGTTTATCGTTTTTGATGCTGACAGTGACGCATTTGATTTCGACGAGGTGGCTATAGTTGTGGACAAATAATCACAAGTCTGTATCCGGTAATTACAATATATGTAAAGTCTTCCGGATGGAGATGCTGTAAGGGGTGATCTCAGCTATAGAAAAGTGTCTGATCATCCCTTAATACCAATAAAAAATATAAAAACAACAATAAAAACATAATATAATGGCAGAAGCACAATGTAAGATTTCATTTAGAATAGATTATACATCTTCCTTGCCCATAGAAAAGGCAACTGCATACTACCAGCTCCAGGAACCGGGAAGCCAGGCTGTGGAACATAAGATATTACCGGTGCCTGGTAACAATGATATGGTAAGTCTTCCCGATATTCAAACGCCGGGTACTTATGATCTCACTGTAAAATTAGAAGTAGGGGGTGTCAGTACCCAAAGCACAAGTGCTTTTCAAATAGGAAAGTGCACCTCTTCATCCTGTAAAACTCCAACCATTGGTAAAATCGTTGTGGAAAAGGATGGCCAGATCATAATACACTATTCACCAGATAACGCAAACCTTGTTACATTAGAATATCAGATAGCAACAGACCCTCAATTTGAAAATATTATCTATTCAATGAGTGGCTTTGGTTATATTTCGCCTGAAAAGGTTAATATGAATGTGGCAAAGATTCCGGATAATAAGCTTTTATACATAAGAATAAGAAAATATTGTTCTCAGAATGAAATTTCAGAATGGTCAGAAGTTATTGATTTTCAATCCGGTGAATGGAAGGGGTTTTTAGACGTCAATTGTTTGGCTAAAGATGACGATTGGGAGAGGGATATTTGTTTTGGAACAAGCGGTTACGCCTGGAAGACACAGGTAACTTTAAGTACCCCTGAACCCAAAGTAGGAAGTTTCATTTATTTGAGTAATGGTATGCTTGCCACGACAGATAATTTAAAAATTTTTGCTCAAAGTGAATATGTAATTGATAGATTCATTGGCCGTGGAATCATTTGGATAAGGTTCGCAAAGTTTACTCCGGATTTAGTATATGTGGTAAAACCGGAGAGCGCTGAAATAACTGGTATCTTAGGTTCTAGATGTCCGCTGTAATATGACTTCCTATCCATAAATACCCCAATAAAATCCTCAGCTTTTGAGGATTTTATTCACTCAGGCTGTTCGCCTGTCTATCTTCTGTTATTTTTACGTCTTGTACTGATAATATTAAAAAGCTTCGCAACATCCTTTAGGTGGATATCGAAATCTTCATAATATTCATTCAGAGAATGAAGGGTGATAATGCCTCTTTCCACATCATGGTTGATGATTCTCTTTACCAGAATTCCTTTCTCTTTGTGAACGATGACAAAATCCCACTTGTCATAATGCAGCTTGCTCATCCAGTAATCCTGTCTGATGTTTCTGCACAGAATAATATCACCTTCAAGGTAGCTTTCGTATGAACCGTTGTCCATACTGTCTCCTTTCACTTCAAAACACATGTATTCACCCCGGTGTTCTACATCATCAGTAAAAGGAATTGTTGGTAAACTTTCTATATATTCTTCATCTGCAAACCTACTCAAGTAGCCAGCTTGTGCATACTGATTAGCAAGCGGAACATTCATGATTTTTAAATCTGAAAAAACAACAGGGGACGCACCATCATTATTAACTTCCTTTTGTTGTTTTAAAAGGAGGTTAGTGATAAAATAAGCCGTCGTTTCCGGTATTTTTCGTTCGCCTTTTTCCCAATATTGTACGGCTCTGGTTCCAACGCCTATAGATTTTGCTATATCAGCCTGCTTCATGTTTAGTTTCTTCCTGATTTCTTTGAATTCTAAATAGTTCATTTTGATATGTTTATACTTTATTTTTGTAAAAAATAAGAAAAATGTTCTTTTTTTATTTTTAAAAGCGAACATTGTTCGTATATTTGTTTCGTTATTAAAACGGAACAGTGCAAATATACAAAATTATATTGATAATTTAATGTGATTTCTATATTTAAAAGCTTTTTTAAAATCTATTATTTGTTTAAAATCAGTTTGTTATATTGAGTTTTTGTTACAGAACAGTTTTGCGATTAAATTTTATTCTAACAAACGATAATTAAAATTAAAATATTTTTCAACTCATTGTGAGTGCTAAAATTGCGCTTTTTTTATATCTGTTGTATGATTTATGTTCGTTTTTATTGGATTTTTTAATGAAAAAAATACGTTTATAAAAAAGATGAAAAGAATGATTAAATTATTTTTTTTAAGAACATAAAATAAGGTTGAGAATGTAAATAAATATTACTGTTTAACATATGAAATATCGATTAATTGTAGTTATCAGTAGAATATTAATACATTCTGAAAAGCAAATGAAATTGTTTTTAAATAGTATTTAAAATCAGAACACAATGCTGCGCTCTTTTACAAACAGACACTAAATGTAAATACCGGCTATTTAACTGTTTATAAAGCATTGCTTCCTTATAAGCATCCATAGTATTATTTACAAATAATAACATTTAAATGAAAGGAGCTAGGGTATTTCTATTGAAAATACCTGATATCAACTTCTAAAAAAACCAAAAATATTGTATTGGACAATCTGTTCAAAGGCTTAAGTGATGCCTTTGGGTGGTTTATCGGCTCAATTAAAAAATGAAAATTAAGAAATAAGAAGGCCTGTCCCGTTCAAAAAAAAAATTAAAAAAAACTTTTAACCACAAGAAAATGAAACGTAGTAAAGAATTAGTCGAGAAAAGAAAGGATTTTGTCATTGAATACGTAAGACGTAATCAAAGCAAGCAGATGAAAGTGATTGTAACCGAGCTCACAGAAATGTTGTTCTTGTCCGAAAGAACGATATATAACATTATTCTTCAGGCATAATGAAACATAGTTCAGTATTTACATTCAGTACAGTGCGTCACTGCACTTTAGTAAAATAATCTTTTATAGCTGACAGACACTCCATGAAGCAGATCTTGAAATTATACATTCTAAAGAAGATAGAAAAGGATTCAAAGTGATTACACAATCTCCAGCAGCCCCATCAATCAGATTAATCAATGGGCTGTCCCCGATATCTCTCTCAAATTTAATTTTTTAGGTAAAATACTAAGGTGAAAAATGGTTTTTGCTTTTTAGTTCCATTGCTGTAGGTGCTCTATGAACCTGAAAGGAAAAACCGTCTGATCTTGGATTGTCTCAAAGACTAAAAAACAATTGTTCACTTAAAAAAATTAGAAACCATGAAAAAAAAAGAAAAGAAAAAAAAGAAAAAAGATAAAGAAAAATTGAAAAAACCTCGTAAAGACATCAGTGCTCTTATTGACGAATTAGCCTATCTGAATGAAAATGAAAACATTCGGAAAAGCAAAAGGTTTTTAGATGATATGTACATGCTGGATCAAGAATAATCAGGCATCTGAAAACGGTAAGAAAATTAAATTTTTTAATAAATAATATATAAGAAAAAATGAATTTGGATAGTATAAAAGCACTGCTGATCGGAACTGCAATAGCATTTTCAGGAGGATTATTGAGAGTGCTGGTCTCTATACAGAACAAGGAGAAAAAGCAGCCATGGGAACATTTGGTTACATTAACAATAGTGGTGATTGTTGGCTTTACAATGAGTTATCTGATGAATAAAGCTGATGCAGACGACAAATGGTACTCAACAGGAGTTCTTTTTGTGCTTGGCTACGGTTATGATAAATTCCTGAAAATGATTACAACCAATCTGCCCAACTGGATAGATCAAGCAGTGAACCTTTTTATTGAAAATCGATATGGAGGTAAGATAGATAGACCGTCTGATCGAGAAGAAGACAAAAAAGATGATGTGATCCAATAGAAAATTTGGTAATCACTGCAACTACAGAATCCATCACTTAAAAAGCTGGTAATTCTTCCGGAAAAGGATGAATTTTGAACTTGAAAACTTTAAAACCTGAACATTCAAAAAACAAGAGAACAAAAGCTGAAAGTGGTTCAGTATTGCCTGTTTCTCGTCATAAAGCTGAACATCATTCTCAGTTGAATTCTTAAAATTCCCCCCACACGGTCTGATCTTTCAGATTCAGCAGGCATCATATAAAGCACAACGGTTTTAGTTGTGCTTTGTATGTCTTTTAAAACAATATGAAATAAAAAACTAAGTCAATGAAAGCAGCAAAACCTGTAGAAAAAGACAATAAAGCCCACCACAGCCAAAGCAAAAAGCAAAGGCCAAAAGAACCGGTGGTGGTACCTCTATCTGAGGCAGCAGTGGCTAATGTACAGACACTAAAGTCTGGAGACTCATCCGTTAAAAATGGATTGGCAAATGCTAATATTAGTGAAGTCAGTCTCAGCGGTCGTATTCCGATGGTTCATGGTTCGCAAACCATTTATGATCAAGGCGCAGAAGTAATGCATGGCAGATTCCAGGAGAGTTTAAGCAAAACCGGCGATATCAACCATCCTGATACTCAAAAGATGGAGAAAGGATATATAGCAGCCTTGAATACCAGCCAGGCACAGGATTATAATGATGTTAAATCAGGTGCAGCGTCAAAAATACTTGAGGGGCAGGCTATGGTTCATCAAGAAAGTAAAAAAATTAAAGAAACAAATCCGCTGGTAAAATCTTCAGAGAAAAAGGGGGAAACAAATAAAGCAGAGGTTACCACTGCAGATAAATCTCAAGAAGTAAATCCGGACAAAGCAGAAGTAATGAATACCGAAGCTAAAACGTCAGCAGATGCTAACAGTAATCCTGCATTTACAGCATTAAGCGGAAAAATAAGTAATACAGCTAAGCTGCAGAAACAACATGAGCCATCAGGCAAAGCAACAAATGATGCACAAGCTGCTGCACCATCACCTGCCAACGAACGTCAGAGTATGGCGCAGGCAAGCCAGGTGAATACCATGGCTGAAAAGGAACCGGGACTCTTCAAGAAAGAAGATTTCAAAGCTTTGCTAAGTGAAAAAATACACAGCATCAGGCTTCCGAAAAATGAAGAGCAGGCAGATGAATTTGAGAAACACAACAATATACAGGAAGTCAATCAAAAGGCAGTGGGTGATGTTAAAAAAGAGAAGAATGCAGCCTCTAATGATATTGCTTCTGCAACAGCTGCACAACCTAATACCGCTGCACAGCCTGTTCGTGCCGTTGCAAAAATGCCGACACAAAATGTAGGTACAGCTCCAGGAACTCCAAATGTAGCGAATGCGATGCCGGTGAAAAGAAATGCAGCAAGCGTAGAACAACCTATTAAGGAGCAGACGGCAAGTATCGACAGCGAAATGAAAGCCAATGGAGTTACCGATACCATGTTGGCAAAATCTAATGAGCCTACGTTTACGGATGCTTTGGCACAAAAGAATAAAGCCAAAACCCAAAGCGTTGCAGCCACTCAACAGTTCAGAACCAATGAAAATAAAGAATTGTCTAAAACGCGTAATGATGCACAAACACAAGCGGCACATCACATTAGTGGAATGCATGGTGCAAGAAAAGGCGGACTGGGCAATGTACAGGGTGAACAAAAGCAAACCTCAGGCAAAGACAGCCAGAAACGAAAAGAAATAGCCGATCATATTAATGGGATCTATCTTACTTCCAAAAACGATGTGGACGGTATTTTAAATAGTCTGGACAAATCGGTTGCAGAAAAATTTGATAATGGCAGCAAAGAAGCTAAAAAAGTATTTGAAGCACATGTCGATAAAGAAATGAAGGCCTATAAAAAGAAACGGTATGGAGATGCCTATGCAAAATACGGGGCTTTGGTGGCGGCTGGGAAATGGTTGTGGGACAAAGCTACGGGCTTACCTGAAGAGGTCAACAAGTTTTTTGACAGTGGTAAGGAACTGTACATTAAAGTCATGGATAAATTTATTGACCAAATTGCAACCCATGTTACCACTCAGCTTAATGCAGCCAAAACCAGAATTGCCAAAGGCAAAAAAGAGGTACAGACTTATGTGAATAGCTTATCACCAAGTTTAAGAAAAATAGGAAAAGAGGCCATTGCAGTGATCCAAAGCAAATTCAATGCACTGGAAGACAGCGTAAACAGTAAAAAAGATGCATTAATTGATGTATTAGCTAAAAAATATGCAGACAATATAACAAGTATTGATGCCAGAATTGCAGACCTAAAAACACAAAATAGCGGATGGGTTAATCAGGCTCTTGATGTGCTTAAAAATAGTGTATTTGCTATTATTATTGAAATTAAAAATACACTTACCAATTTATTGTCCGGTGTTATCAGTGCCATTCAGGCGATCATCATGGATCCGATAGGGTTTTTCAAAAATCTTATTGCCGGAGTTTCACAAGGATTTACTAATTTCGGAACCAACATCTGGACTCACCTTAAAACAGGTTTCTTTGGATGGCTGACCGGAGCAATGAAAGGTATTTCTTTAACGATGCCGGAAGATGTGTTCTCTTTAAAAGGAGTTTTCTCCATTACCACTCAGGTGCTTGGTTTAACATGGGATGGAATCAGAGCAATTGGTTCCAGAGTGATCGGTGAACCTGTAATGAAAGTTCTGGAGACCGCTTCTGAAAAAGGGCTTGAAATAGTACAGGTTGTCCGTAAAGAAGGTGCTGCCGGACTTTGGGGATATCTTAAAGATCAGTTTGCTGACCTTAAGGCTACCGTGATGGATGCCATAATGGATATTATCCAGTCACAGGTAATACAGGCAGGTATTAAATGGGTGATGGGATTATTGACTCCGGTAGGAGCATTTATAAAAGCAGCAATGGCCATTATAGATGTGGTGAAATTCTTCGTCCAACGGGCAGCGCAAATTATGGAACTGGTAAAAGCCTTTACCGATAGTATAAAAGCAATTGCCAGCGGAAATGTAGGTGCTGTAGCCAAATCAATAGAAAATGCATTGGGAAGAGCGGTTCCTGTACTGATTGGCTTTTTAGCTTCATTATTAGGAATTGGAGGATTGGCAGATAAGGTATTGGGCGTTATCCGAAAAATACGCCAGCGTATTGAGAATGCAATTGTCAAGTTCTGGAACTTTGTGAAAGTAAAAGGAAGTAAGCTACTGAATAAGTTAGGCATTGTTAAGAAAGGAAAAGATGACGGAAAGGATAAGAAAAGAATGACCCAAAATGATAAAAAACTTGAAGATAGTGAAGTTGGCGAAACCATTTATTTTTCTGCTGAGGGAGAGAATCATAGACTCTGGATTAGTACAAAAGGTAATAATGTTGAAGTAATGGTAGCGAGTACACCTATGAGTGTAGTTGACAGACTAAAAAAATGGGAGGATGAGCTTCGTAATTTACCAAAAGAAGAACAAGTGAAAGCTAAAACTTTATTGTCTGAAGCTAAAAGTCAATATCTTGAAACCCATAAAGATGCAAAAGAAACAGATAAAGCATTGGATAAGGCTAAAATACAAGGCTCATCAAGCGATGAAATTAAAAGAGCAGAAAAATTAGATGATAATGTAGAGAATAAAGAAAAACAACTTTCGAATACGCTACAGCAATTATTTAATATATTTGGAGAAGGCAATGCGCTGAATTATAGCATACAAAAAGTGGCGTTTATCGAAAACAAAGAATTCGTAAAAAACAGGGAAGTAAATCTGGAAGAAGGCAAATATCCGGAAAGAATAAGAGAACAAATGCTAGAGTTTATTAAGCATATACCAGATTTAAGAAAAGGAGGAAATACTGACTTAAGAAAAAAAATGGTATCTACGGGTTCAAAATCAATTCGTAATTGGGATATTGCACAAGGTGCTATATATTCTCCATTTTTAGGAGAATATCATGGAGCATTGCAAAATATGCGCGAAGAGTTAAAAGGACAAGAATATATTATAACTACAGAAACAGGAGGTTCATTTTTAGGAGATGCCGTAACTAAAGATACTTCTATCAAAAATGAAAAGATTAAAAAAATGCCAAGAGATAAAGTAACCGGTAAAGATCATAATACCCAGCAACCTGAAGATATCGTAAAGCATGTAAAAGAAGTTATGAAAGGAAAGGAAGATCAAGCTATTACATTTACTATTGTAGAACCACTATTTTCAGGTACTTCTGTTATTTCATTGATGAAAGGTACGGGAGAATTAATAAATACTTACCCTAATATTCTGTTTAAATTTGTAACAATGCAAGAAACTTTAGGATTTAATAAAAATGATGCAAGTACTAAAGTAGAAAAAAGTAAAAGAAAAATGATGGAAATACATAAAATTACACAAGCAAATAGAGTACAAGTGCACTATGAACAAACTACTTATGTATTAGGAGAAGATGTACCTAATCATACAAATTATAAGACTAAAGTTCCTGTCGTGATTTTTAATGCTACTGATGGAATAATGACAGTATATCAAATAAAACCGGCTGGCCAGACTACTACGAGGGATATTGTAATTGCTCTAGGTAACGGTGAGTTTAACGGTAAACTCAAAGATGTTTTATAAGAATAATAATATATTTGGGTTAATAATTTTAAATAATAAAATAATATGGCAATAGGTATAACACAAGTAGATTTACATAAATCTAAATCAGGATATTATTATCTTGATACACAAAAAATGATTGACCAATATCTGTTGGGAGATCATTCTTTAGAAACAATTAGCGAATTAATAAAAGAACTAATAGACGATGAACTTCCGTTTTTTGCAGAAGAGGAATTTCCTTACACAGAATTAACTAGATGTGATTACACTGTTATTTCCGAAGATATCTTTATTAAGTTACAACAAAATAAAATATTACCTCCTGAATTAGACTACTCTTCAGCTATGTATGTAAATTTTAAATATGAAAATAATGAGTTTATACATCCAAAAGGAGAAAACAATTATTTGCATTCAAATATGCCATGTATGGTTTATTTTCAAAATAACATAGTTACATTTTTTATTCTTGATGAAGATGGAGATGCTTATTTTTCATACCCTTTGAGTTATTATGATTTAAAATAAGATACTTATTGAAGTAATAAAATCTTGATAAAAAAAATATCTTAAGTAGAAAGTAGAACTAGGCAATTAAAAGTATTAAGATTCAAGACTCTGCAAAACTAAAAGATGCTTGCAGAGTCTTTTTAGTTTAGTAAAGGTCATATAATAAGAATGAACGCTTTTAGAACAAAAATTATAATTGTATGTGAAATGTAAAAGCTTATTTTTATTGTAGCTCTTCATAATTTTTCGGGGAAATTCAATTCTATTATTATCTAAGCGAATTGGAAAACGATATAATAAGAAAAGGGCAAAAATGAAACTATAGAAGAAAATCTTGATCCTAGATTGAAAAAATGGTTACTGGATTAAGGAGTAACTGAAGTACGAGAAGGTAAATTATAAAAAAATGAGTTATTATAACGGTACATTAATATTACTAAAAGAAAAAAAAGAGCCGAAATCATTTATATTGGACTTTAATGAAAAATTAAAATCTATAAATGTTTTACTTCAAAAAAGTGATTCTGAAATAGTCGTTTTTAATGATAGCCGAAATGAAGAAGAAAAAGAACCAATTTGGCTAGATAAATTAATGACAGATGAGGATGTAATAAATTTAGTTTACTCGTGGAAAGGCTTGGGTTTACTTACATATAGACATCCGGATTTTAAATTTGAAATGTATATTAATTATTTGACATGGGATGATAAGTATGTTGATGGTTTTAAGGTCTCCTTTGCTCGAAAAGATACTGTATTTGAAGATGATAGGCACAAAGAACTTATAGCTAAAATATCTAAGTTTGTTGATTATGAGTATGTTGTCGGAGATGTTAATGAGGAATCTCAAAATTATATAAGTATGGAAGAAAGTTTAGATGAAATAAAACAACATATTTTGAAAAATTCTTTTGAAATTGACAGTAGAACTTGGTAAATAAAAACAAAAATCATATGGCTCCGATAAGTTTTCAGCTTTGCGGAGCTTTTTCTTTAAAAAGTTTAAACAGGTTTATTTATAAAAATGGAGCTGATAAAACCATTTACCGATAGTATAAAAGGAAATGTGGGGGTGGAAACCAAATCGATAGAAAACGCATTGGGAAGAGCGGTTCCTGTACTGATTGGCTTTTTAGCCTCGTTATTGGGAATTGGCAGATAAAGTACTGGGCGTTATCCGAAAAATACGGCAACGTGTTGAGAATGCAATTGTCAAGTTCTGGAACTTTGTGAAAGGGAAAGCGAAAGGATTGCTTGGGAAGATTGGAGTTGGTGGTAAGAAAGATAAGAAGGAGAAAAAAGGAGAAGATCTTCGTACCACTGAAGAAAAGAAAAGGGATTTAGACGATGCATTATCAGAATCTCATACGTTATTAAAATCAGGTGTGGACCAAGCTGCAATAGAATGTAAACTACATGATATTAAAAACAGATATAAATTAAAGGAGTTAAAAATTGTAGTAGATAAAAAAGTTGAAAAAGGAATAAAGGTTCATGTACATGGTGAGGTAAACCCTAAAAAATATACTCCTACAGAAATTTTAAAAGCAGATGATTTTAATCCTAGTGAAGGAAATAAAATACTTTTGGTTGGAGAGGCTAACTTTAGTTTTTCGTTAAGTTTAGCTAAGACTTTAGCTATTCAAAACAGAATGATTGCTACATCTTATGATTCTTAAGATACAAAATATAAGGATAGGGACAAAAATATTAAGGAACATAACAAACTAGGAACTGTAATAGAATATAATATAGATGCTACAAGTATGAGTTATGAACCTAATTATTTTGAAATAATTGTTTTTAACTTTCCATGGGTAAAAGAAGAAACAAGGGGAGGTACAACAAATAATAAGATTTTACTAAAAAGCTTTTTTAAAGAAGCGGATAGAGTAGTAAAAAAAGGAGGAAAGGTTATTGTAAGCTTTGCAGATAATAGATATGTAGGTAGGTGGAAACCGGAAGAACAGACTAATAACTTTGTTTTAGAGTCTAAGAAATTGTTTGATAGTAAAAATTTTCCAGGATATGAACATAAAATGACGCAAAAAGATAGATCTGCAGGTTCAATGGAAGACGGGAAAGGTGTAACTTTAATTTTTAAAAAATAAAATATTATGATTAATAAGATCATTGAGGTAGATAACCTTATAAAAGATATAGCTACAAAATATAATGTTAAAACTGGAAATGAAAAAAGAATAAAACATCTTTGGAAAGATGAAACAATCACTATAATGAAAGATGCCGAATTTATAAATGATGATGCCTATTTTTATTTTTTAAGTGAATATGGAGGATGTAATATTTACGGTAATGACTTTGATATTGGTATTTTTGGCTTTGATGATTGGTTGAATCCAAGTCTTCTTACATCTCCCTTACTTAATAAATCAAATATATATATATTAGCAGATCTTATGTTTCATAGTAAAGACGAAATTACTTTTTATGGTTATCATGCAACGCAAAAAGATGAAGATTCGGTATGGTTTTCTAATGAATTGGAATCTGGATATAAACCTATTTATAAAAATTTCATAGACTTTTTAAGATATATTTTAACCATTGAAGATGAAGAATAATATTATAACTGGGCTTGCTTATCAAGATGATTTTTTAAGTATTGAAGAAGAGAGTTTAATTCTGTCAGAAATAGATAATGCGATCTGGGATACAAATTTGAAGCGGAGAGTTCAGCATTATGGATATATTTATGATTACAAGAAAAAAAATATTGATCAAGATTTAAAAATAGGCAAGCTACCCGATTGGCTTATTTCATTGGAGGGAAAAATTAAAAAGAATTTTAATCTTAAAAATTCTTTTGATCAGGTTATTATCAATGAATATGAACCTGGACAAGGAATATCAAACCATATAGATTGTATACCCTGTTTTGAAGATATAATAATTTCCGTGAGTCTGTTATCTTCTTGTGTCATGCAATTTTCAAAAGATCAGGAAAAGCATGAGTTACTTTTAAATCCTCGAAGCATTTTGTTATTAAATGGAGATGCGAGATATAATTGGAAACATGGTATAAAAGCAGTAAAAAATGATAAGTGGTTAAATACTATAATTCCTCGAGAAAGAAGGATATCTATAACTTTTAGAAAAATAAAATAAAAAATAGGGATATTTGAAAAGTTTAATAAAAAAGCGAAACTTCTACTAGAAGTTTCGCTTTTTTATTAAAGGATTATCTTTAAGTTTTTAAACTGGAAACTTTAAAATATCAATTAATGATTTGAAGATTTAAAAAAAGACAGAAATAAAAATCATGACAGATTTTATAAAAAAATTAGAAGAAGAATTTAATACTCAAATTATCTATTCCAAAGACCACATCTGGGAAAATTATTATGATGTGGATAAAGATGGAAAGATTATAACATTATTTTTACGTTATGTTGATTTAAATAAACTTGATGTATTATTGCCCATAGCGGAAAGTTTGGTTAATCTAGCTGTTATCGATTGTAAAATTAAAACCTTAAGAGGATTAAAATCGTTTACCCGCTTAGAAGCATTAAGCTTGCGTCTGAATAATTTACATAGCTCCACAATGGGACATTTAAGACATTTGAAAAATCTAAAAAAACTGGATTTAAGAGGTACAAATCTTAAAGATACTTCACATGTTAGTAGCCTTACGAATTTGGAGATGTTATTCATAGGTGGTAACTCACAAATTAGAGATAATATTAAAAGTATAATTGGAAAGTTTAATACAGAAACCAGATTAAGTGCTACAAATAAGGAGCTATATCCCAATCATTTTGGGCAATTAAAAATTGATAATCCTACTAATTCATATTTTAATCTGAACAAACTAGAGTTTATTAATAAAATTAGACAAGATTTATTTCCTTATACCTCTGCTGAAGGTGGGATTGAAAAAATACAATTACAAAACGCGATACAGGAATTAGAAGTTACAAATGGAAAAGGGACATTTAAAATTAATAAAAATGAATGGTAATAAAATAAATAATGTAAGTGAATATTGGAATCACATGGATTTTGATGTTTCTGCATTCACGATTAAATGGAACACAAAAGAATCACAAATACTTTTGGAAGACAAAACCTCAGATTTTATTTGCTCATATATTCTTTTGGCTTTTAAATATGGTATTCTGTTACCTCATAATATTACTGAATTAACTAACCTAAAACAGATGGTTAATGAAATAGATGTTAAAAGTGAATCAATAAATTCTCCTATTTGGAAAAAGTTTAATTATTTATATAACTATAACAATAATCTGCTATATCACTCATTATTATTTGTCCAAAAGGAAAATTATGAAGAAATTTTTGCTGAAAAAATTGTCAATGCAGATTTATTACTTATCTATAATGATATTTTAAATACGAATGATAATATTTATGCGGAACCGGTTACAATAGTATTCTTTAAAAATTATTTTTATATTACGTTTAACGCTGATGCTTTTTTTGACACGCTAAATAACAAGAAAACAAATGGTGTGCTTGATAATTCGGAAACAGCTTATTTAAATACACCAAGACTCAATAGTTTTTTAAGAGATTTTATTATACTGTGTTTTGAGTATGAAGCTACGGATTTCGAATTTGAAAAATTAGAATACGATAATATTTCCGAACAAGGAATACTATTTGACAATAAAATAGTTTATTACGAAGATATATACGATTTATTACCTGAAGAGCATAAATATAAACCATTTAAGCAAATACAGGTAGAATTGGATGATACCAATTATAAGAAATACATTGAAAGCAAAAAAGAAACTAAATAAATCTCTTCAGTGCCGCACGATACATTCGTGCGGTTTTTATTTTTAATCATTTTTTGATGCTATACCAATTGAAGACGTCGAAAAATGTTAAATGATATACAAGAAGCGCCTAACTTAGGAAATATTGAATACATAATTCCTTTTAGTAAAATAAGTATCAACTGTATAGTTAATAATCCTTTTAATATGAATTATATAATGATAAGTGCAGAGGATTTTGTTATTGAAAAATCAAGGCTAGAATTTTATTATTTTATATTGGAAATACATTTTAGATTTAATTTATTACATACAATAGGAGGTTGGGGATTAGGACACTATTTAGAAGAGATAAGGCGAAATATTTATCCCTTAAAATATGAGCTTCTAATATCTTAAAAATACCAGCATAGATTGAAAATTTTCAGAACTAAAAAGTATAAAAGCTTCGGAATTAAAAAATGCCCAACCAATATCTTCGTCGGAAGATTTTAATAAATTAAAATAAAAAAAAATATGTCAAAATTTAGCAAAGATATTTTAATTGTATTTGAAAATCAAAAACCTAATATTATTGTTGAAATGCTTCATAATATTTTAAATAAGTTTAACTTTAAAATAGATACTTCTCAAGCTTCACATTTTCACTTAAGTGAATTGGAAAATGATGAACATCTTGAAAAAGATTATGATAAAGGAAGAGAGATTGAAGATCCTATAAAAGATTTAGAAAAATTAAAATCTCATGCAGGCGGAGCAATTACTTATAAATATATAAATAATGAAGAGTTGCTGGTTGGCTTTATTTCTATTAATGATATTGAAATAAACGGAATTGTTTTTTATACGAATCCTTATTTTGAAGAACAAAATAGAAATTTGTTTGATAATATTATTAGAGAAATTAAAAAATCAGTTAATATTTTAGGAATTATAAAAGGAGATGATATTTTTGATCATTTGGATGAAAAACCGGAAGTTGAAAATATATTAATCGGAAAAATTAATGAAGAGTATAAATATTTAGTTGATTAAAATTGAATAAACAAAAACGAAACTCATAAAGCTTCATTTTTTGTTTCCTCAATTACCACATATGGCTTCTATTTATGTCATTCCTCAAAAAAATTATCACTGCTACCGCACGAATATTCCGTGCGGTTTTAAAAATCCAATTTCTTCAGATCCAGAAACTTATTACATTTTAGGTAAAGATATAAAATGAGATAGTTTACCAAAACTAATTATTAATAAAAATGCCACACGAAGGGATTCGTGCGGCAGCAGGGCCTATTATAGATGAGCATAGTCAAAAGATCGATTTATCGGACAGAATATTTGTCTTACAGATAGAATCAAATAAAATAAATGCAAAGGTATTGTCCGCTATTAGAAAAGATAATGCAGTTGATCAGCTTAGATTTGGAAATGGTAATTTTATAATTATAAATGATTTAAAAGAGGTAAAGCCAACAAAGCTTAAAAATGCACCATTTGTTTCATCCACCGAAGATTTTAATAAATTAATTTAAATAATTATGGGAAATTATACAACCGACACAGTCTTTGTAATAGAAAAGACACCTACAAAAGATATTGTAAATATAGTAGATAAAATTATGTTAGAAAATAATTTCACTATTGCTTTTGGTTATAGCCGTTTTTATTTTGAAGATACTAACACCGATAGTGACTTTGATGATTCAAAAACAATAGAGGCAGAAACTATAGAAGATGCCTTAAAAACTTTAGAAGAATTTAAGAAAAATCCTACAGGAGGCAGCTATCAATATAGTATGTTTTGGGGATATGATGAAAATGGCGAAGAACTTGGTTACTATTTATCGGTAGATTTTCGATCGTTTGATAATAAAAATATAGAAGCTGTCATTTTTTATGTAAAGGAAAATATTTTTGAAATAGCACACGAAAAAGAACTAAAAAAGGTGTTTGCAGAAATAAACAAACAAGCTAAAGTAATAGCAGCTACACAAAAAACAGACTATTATACAGATGATTACCATGAACTTGATGTAATAGAAGAAATTCTGTCTGGAAATATTCATACAAAATATGAATATAAATTTCTTTAAAATGCTCATACTTGCTCATAAGTAGATATTGAAATAATTAATGTATTATCTGACAGAGCTTTAGGTAAGGCTCCGTAAAGTTCAAAGATGCTTGCGGAGTCTTTTTAATTTAGAAAATTTCTATAATTCCTTGCTACTGCATCATTCCCTTCGTATAGCCTTGTGTTTCAGTAAGAGAGAAATTAATTAATGAGGTTTTAGGAGATTAATTAGAATTTTATAATCATTAATAAAACAAATTTTAGAAATTTTTCTTTTATTAAAACTCTATATTTAAAAAAAGAGTTCTGATTGAATTGTATAGGGCCCCAACATAAAAGAATAATCAATACTTTTGAATACATCAAGTAAACAAAAAATAATAATCCATTAAAATCTTAAAACCATGAAAAAACCACTATTCATTCTCTCCCTTCTGTTCAGAAGCGCACAAACTATAGAATCCGGAAGTCACAGGGTAAAGTACTAACTATAAACCTGTTTGAAATTATTTGAAAAATGAGTTTCCAGAAAATTAGCAATTTAAAAGTCAAAGAAAAAGAATAAAAATAAATGAAGCTATGGAAAATATTGAGAAAGCTATGATTCAGCTTTTATGAAACAGATTTACTAAAATATTGTTTTCAGGAGATGTTCCCCTGCTGCCGCATGAATCCCTTCGTTTGGCATTTTTACTATCCAAGATTTCTCAATAAGTTTTTTATCTTTATAAAAAACATACTTGATGAGTTATGATTACAAAAGCTAAAACCTTATTGAATCAAGGTTAGTTTTAGGAGCGGAAGTGGAAGGCTCTTAATCGTTAAAAATAAATATATGAAAAACAATGAATACATCATAAACATAATATCAAGTAAAAATATTGATGCTTTAAAAGAATGGATAAATAATGGTGGTGATGCAAAGACTATAATTGATGATGAAAGTTTAATACAATATATCATAGATGAAATTGAAGATGAAGACGTAGATATTTATGTTAAAATGATAGAGATTTTAATAGAAAATGGTGCAGATGTAAATTATTTTGATGAAGCATATAATGCTCCTGTCTTTCAGACAATATATTTAAATAAACCAAAAGTTCTAAAGCTAATTTTAGAAAAAGGGGCTAATATAGATCTTGTTGGGGAGGAACGTGAGACACCACTGACAAAAGCTTCTTTAAATCAAAATGTTGGGCTGATGAAGTTATTATTACCTTATGCACATCAAGATCTTATTAATAAACCTGGGTCTTATCATGCAAAAACACCTTTAGGATTGGCATTTTATTTTGGAAACTTAGAAATGATAGAATTACTGCTAAAATACAAAGCAGATGCTTATGTAAATGATGGAGAAGGTTATTTAACCATTGAGAATATTCAGGAAGATATTGATGAGGATCTGAAAAAGAAAATTTTTGATCTTATAGAACAGTATAAAGCCAAGTAAAAAGCTTTTAAGAGGGTGTCTCAAAAGGTAAATTAACGCTCTGAGAATCTCCTAAATGAAGGAGTCCGAGAGAGGGGGTACTTTTGAGACAGCCTCTTTTTATTAAAGGATTATCTTTAAGTTTTTAAACTGGAAACTTTAAAATATCAATTAATGATTTGAAGATTTAAAAAAAGGCAGAAATACAAACCATGACAGATTTTATAAAAAAATTAGAAGAAGAATTTAATACTCAAATTATCTATTCCAAAGACCACATCTGGGAAAATTATTATGATGTGGATAAAGATGGAAAGATTATAACATTATTTTTACGTTATGTTGATTTAAATAAACTTGATGTATTATTGCCCATAGCGGAAAGTTTGGTTAATCTAGCTGTTATCGATTGTAAAATTAAAACCTTAAGAGGATTAAAATCGTTTACCCGCTTAGAAGCATTAAGCTTGCGTCTGAATAATTTACATAGCTCCACAATGGGACATTTAAGACATTTGAAAAATCTAAAAAAACTGGATTTAAGAGGTACAAATCTTAAAGATACTTCACATGTTAGTAGCCTTACGAATTTGGAGATGTTATTCATTGGTGGTAGTGACCGTCTCTATGAAGTAAAAGGCTTGGAAGGTTTAAAATCTTTATATCATTTAGATGCGTCTTATTGTAGAATTAATAATATTGAGAACATCTGCGCAAATGAAAATATTCGTTCATTAAAATTAGAAGGAACTAAAATAAAAAATATAACACATCTGGAGCGATTTCCTAATTTGGAAAGCTTTAATGTAGATTGTACTTCGATAGAAAAAATTGAAGGATTAGAAAATTCTAAAAATCTTAAAAGACTTTTTATTTCTACTTGGAGGATAAAGCGCATCGAAGGCTTGGAAAATTTATCCAAATTGGAGGTTTTGGATTTAAATTTGAACGAAATTTCAAAAATAGAAGGATTAGATAATTTAACCCATTTAAAACGGTTGAATCTTAATGAAAATCATATAACTAAAGTTGAGAATTTGGATAATCTGATAAATCTTGAACTTTTGTTACTGGAAGCCAATAAACCAATTACTTATTTTGATACAATGTTTTTCAATAATTTAGTTTCAGACTGTTATATATACATGCGTAGCGAAAAGGATATTGAAAAGATTCAAGCTATTGCACCCGAAAATGTTAAAATTAATTATGACGATGATTATCGTTGGCCTACATCATTGTATAGTGGTCCCAGAGGTATTTTTGAATAACCTTTATTTACAATAGTATTCGAAAGATAAATAATTAAAAAGCATTTAAAGCGAAACTTCTACTGGAAGTTTCCCCTGCTGCCGCACGAATCCCTTCGTGTGGCATTTTTATTATCCAAGATTTTCTCAAAAGTTTTTATCTTTATAAAAATGGAGCTGATAAAACCATTTACCGATAGTATCAAAAGCTATTGCCAGCGGAAAATGTAGCCAAATCAATAGAAAATGCTTTGGGAAGAGCAATTCCTGTACTGATTGGCTTTTTAGCCTCGTTATTGGGAATTGGCGGATTGGCAGATAAAGTACTGGGCGTTATCCGAAAAATACGCCAGCGTATTGAAAATGCGATTGTCAAGTTCTGGAACTTTGTGAAAGGGAAGGCTAAAGGATTGCTTGGGAAGATTGGTATTGGTGGTAAGAAAGATAAGAAGGAGAAAAAAGAGAAGATCTACGCAGTACTGAAGAAAAGAAAAGGGATTTAGATGAAGGGGTAAAAGAAGGTACGCAACTGTTAAATGATCATAATTTAACCGCAAAGGAAAGAGAAAATCGCTTAAAAACCATAAAGCAAACTTATGAGTTAAAAGAACTTAAAAATGTTACAGATAAAGTTGAAAAAGATAAAGCAATTGTTCATATCCATGGTGAAGTGAATCCTATATTAGATGGAAATAAAACCGTAGTTGATTTTAAGAAAAAGGAGCCATTAAGTTCCGATGAAATCAATGTTCTGCTTCAATTACCAGGCGGCGTAGAAAAATTAAATAAAATAATGGAGCATGCAAATAAAGGTGAGCATGATGATGCTAAAAAAGGTACGTTGAGGTTAGAACTGTTTTAGACGCAAAAAATAGTAGACAACAAAATGTTAAACTTGAACACCAATTATTTGAAAATGGGGATAGAGTTGATGAGGTGGATGTTTTAACAGATGAAGAATTTATAGAAGTAAAAGCCGGTAAATATTCTAATGCTAAAAAACTTTCACGTGATGTTCTAACACAATTTAATAAATATCGGAGAATCTTCGAGGGTACGAAGGTTTTTGAAGATGAATTCGGTAATAAATTGATTCCCCCCTAAAAAATGGATTTACCAATTTAAAGAAGAAAATCTTGATCCTAGATTGAAAAAATGGTTACTGGATAAAGGAGTAACTGAAGTACGAGAAGGTAAATTATAAAAAAATTATAAAAAAATGAGTTATTATAACGGTACATTAATATTACTAAAAGAAAAAAAAGAGCCGAAATCATTTATTTTGAACTTTAATGAAAATTTAAAATCTATAGATGTTGTACTTCAAAAAAGCGATTATGAAATAATAGTTTTTAATGATAGTAGAAAAGAGGAAGAAAAAGAACCAATTGAGCTAGATGAATCAATGACAGATGAGGATGTAATAGATTTACTTTGCTCATGGACAGGCTTAGGTGTACTTAGCTACAGGCATCCGGATTTTAAATTTGAATTGGGAATTGATTATTTGTCATGGGATGATAAATATATTTATGGTTTTAAAGTATCTTTTGCAGACAATGATCTTGTATATGAAGGTTATAATAAGCAAAGAGAACTTATATCTAAAATATCTGAATTTATAGATTATGAATATATTGTGGGAGATATTAATGAAGATTCTCAAAATTATATAAGTATGGAAGAAAGTTTAGATGAAATAAAAGAACATATTTTAAAAAAATCTTTTAAAATTGATAGTAGAAATTGGTAAATAAAAAATAAAGTAACAGACTCCGCAATTGACTCTTGGTCTTGAGGAGTTTTTTTAATTTTGGCTATTACAGGATAATTCACAAAAACTATGTTATGCTATATAACCGAAATTTGATTGTACTTGAAAAATAGAAACCTAATTTTCTTGTTGAAAAGAAGATAAGAATATGACAGATTTTATAAAAAAATTAGAAGAAGAATTTAACACTCAAATTATCTATTCTAAAGACCACATCTGGGAAAATTATTATGATGTAGATAAAGATGGCAATATCATAACATTGTATCTAGATGATGTTGATCTAAAAAAACTTGATGTACTCCTACCTATAGCAGACAGTTTGGTTAATCTTGCTGTTGTAAAATGCAATATCAAAACCATAGGAGCTTTAAAGTCGTTTAGCCGTTTAGAATCATTAAGCTTGAGACTTAATAGTTTGCACGGATCCACATTGAGTCATTTAAGCCATCTAAAAAGACTTAAAAGATTGGACTTATGTGGAACAAACATTCAGGATACATCACCACTTGAAAGTCTTACTCATTTGGAGGAATTGTATATTGGTAGTAGTAGCCGCCTTTATGAAGTGAATGGTTTGGAAGGTTTAAAATCCTTACACCATTTAGATACATCTTATAGCAGAATTGATAGTATTGAGAAGGTTAGAGTAAATGAAAATATTCAATCATTAAATTTAGAAGGAACTAAAATAAAAAAGATAACACATTTAGAACAATTTCCTAATTTACAAAGCCTCAATCTAGAAAGTACTTTAGTCGAAAAAATCGAAGGAATGGATACATTAAAAAATCTTAAAGAGTTTTTAATTTCTACATATCGTATAAAACGTATTGAGGGCTTGGAAAGCTTGACGGGCTTGGAAGTTCTAGATTTAAATTTTAATAAAATATCAAAAATTGAAGGATTGGATAATTTAACCAATTTGAAACGATTGAGCCTTAATGAAAATCAAATAACCAGAGTTGAGAATTTGGACAATCTTATAAATCTTGAAATTTTATTGCTGGAGACTAATACTACTGTTACCTATTTTGATACTTCATTTTTTCATAATTTAATTTCAGAATGTCATATTTATATACATGATATACATGATGTTAAGGCGGTTCAAGCCGCAGCGCCTAATAATGTTAAGATTAATTTTGACAATGATTATCCTTATTTTACAACATTGTATCGCCACCCTACAGGCATTTTTGAATGATCTTTGTTTAAATAGTATCCAAAAAATAAATTAAAAAGCTTTTAAAGCGAAACTTCCAATAGAAGTTTCGCTTTTTTATTAAAGGATTATCTTTAAGCTCTCAAACTGAGAAATTTCAAAATAACACACTATTACTGTCGTATATAGAGATGGCTCTGAATCAAAACCAGATAGAATAAGAATAAGAAAAAATAAAAAAGGTAATACATTTCACGGTTTCCCAATTGATAGTAATTCAGCAGGTGACCTTTCTAGAAATAAATTATAAAAATTATGTTTAAAATAGAATTTAATAAAACAATAGAATTAGGAGTAATAGATATAGAAGATACATCTGTCAGTGAAGCAATTTGGTCAACTTATCCTGATTATAAATCGGACGTATTTATTCATTGGAAAGGTTATCAAATAGAATTGGATAAAAGAGGAGATATTAGTACTATTTACAATGATATTATTGATATGTTAGAAGAACTAATTAATAATAATTCTCTATTTAAGTCAGGTTTTTTATCTAGTACATTCAAGGCATATTGGAATTTCAAAGTTGAAGAAAGGACAATAAAAATAAAACCCCAATTTTTTGTAGCTAGTATAAAAAATAATGATATGTATTTAGCAAATGAAGAAATTAGAAAATTAGATTTAGATATTGAAATTGATTTTGATTATTTTATTAGTGAATGGAGTAAGCTTTTAAAAAGTATAAAAGAAGATTTATTAAAAGTCGGATATACCGAAGATTTAGAAAATTTTGAATATTTGAAAAATTTGAAATAGAAGTTGTTTAAACTTATTTTGGAAAAAAAGTTCCGAGAAAATTAGCAATTTTGGATTGCAATTTAAAAGACTAATAATCTGGAACTCATT
>NZ_JBYOKO010000021.1:0-69812 GCF_057799275.1 Chryseobacterium sp. 14P4.3.2 | reverse complement strand
GTTGTGAATTGCTTTCAAAAATTATTATCTTCGTGATTAGTCACAGCCAACATTAAAGATCAAAAACCGACAACATTGTTGTGAATTGCTTTCAAAAATTATTATCTTCGTGATTAGTCACAGCCAGACTTTATCTTATGCTGCTGTAGCAGCTGTTGTGAATTGCTTTCAAAAATTATTATCTTCGTGATTAGTCACAGCGATATGTCTTTAACAGAAGATATCGCCATAGTTGTGAATTGCTTTCAAAAATTATTATCTTCGTGATTAGTCACAGCGTTTCAAAAAAGTATTATTCAGTGGAAATAGTTGTGAATTGCTTTCAAAAATTATTATCTTCGTGATTAGTCACAGCTGATGCGAAAGGCGAACTTCGCCCGATGTAGTTGTGAATTGCTTTCAAAAATTATTATCTTCGTGATTAGTCACAGCCAATGACATGAATTATCTTCGTTGCCGCACGTTGTGAATTGCTTTCAAAAATTATTATCTTCGTGATTAGTCACAGCGACTGAAGGTTTAAGAACTGAGGCCCGACAGTTGTGAATTGCTTTCAAAAATTATTATCTTCGTGATTAGTCACAGCGCAATATTTTTTTAAACAACAATTATGGAAGTTGTGAATTGCTTTCAAAAATTATTATCTTCGTGATTAGTCACAGCTTTGAAGGTTGTCTTTTCCCAACGGTGAGAGTTGTGAATTGCTTTCAAAAATTATTATCTTCGTGATTAGTCACAGCGAGACAGAATAATCGATACGACGCGTTAGAGTTGTGAATTGCTTTCAAAAATTATTATCTTCGTGATTAGTCACAGCTTATAGACGGCCCGTACATTAAGGAAAATAGTTGTGAATTGCTTTCAAAAATTATTATCTTCGTGATTAGTCACAGCCTGTCGGTCAGTATACTGGGCTAAAAGACAGTTGTGAATTGCTTTCAAAAATTATTATCTTCGTGATTAGTCACAGCAATATGATTGTTACATAAAGACTCTCTATCGTTGTGAATTGCTTTCAAAAATTATTATCTTCGTGATTAGTCACAGCTTTTTGCCTATTCTCATCGTCTCTGTCGTTGTTGTGAATTGCTTTCAAAAATTATTATCTTCGTGATTAGTCACAGCCAAAAGATGATAAGCAATATATCCGGCAGAGTTGTGAATTGCTTTCAAAAATTATTATCTTCGTGATTAGTCACAGCTGAATCTAATTAGAGGTGCAGCTGCAGATAGTTGTGAATTGCTTTCAAAAATTATTATCTTCGTGATTAGTCACAGCAGAATGCAGGGGGGCAATATATACAACCGCGTTGTGAATTGCTTTCAAAAATTATTATCTTCGTGATTAGTCACAGCATGGACTATAACCTCTTATGGCTCGACTTAGTTGTGAATTGCTTTCAAAAATTATTATCTTCGTGATTAGTCACAGCTATAATGGATAACATAAAAACATTTAGGTTGTTGTGAATTGCTTTCAAAAATTATTATCTTCGTGATTAGTCACAGCAAAGCTTGTAAAGATAAGGAGGAAGCTATCGTTGTGAATTGCTTTCAAAAATTATTATCTTCGTGATTAGTCACAGCCAAACTTATAAAAGATCATGAGTTCATTAGTTGTGAATTGCTTTCAAAAATTATTATCTTCGTGATTAGTCACAGCCTCAAAAAACAATCTACTGAAAATCAGCAGATTGTTTTTGTTTTTAGGATTTGAAATTTAGAATAATTCAAGCTGTTGGAAGGTGGGAGGCGGTTCTTCTTTATTTCTGGCAAAGAATATTTCAATATCTCCAAACTGTTTGTCTGTAATGCACATAATGGCCACTTTTCCTGCTTTTGGAAGCATCAACTTCACTCTTTTAATATGAACTTCAGCATTTTCACGACTGGGACAGTGTCTTACATACATTGAAAACTGGAATAATGTAAAACCATCATCAAGCAAAGATTTACGAAAGCGGTTGGCATCTTTCATATTGGCTTTAGTCTCTGTCGGCAAATCATATAATACTAAAACCCACATAATTCGGTAAGCATTAAACCTTTCGGCATTCATATCAGTTCAGGATAAGAGATCAGTCGTTTTTCTCCTGTATAACATTTATACAGTGATGTAGTGGTTGTTTTTACAGCAACCAATAATGGCCTGGTTTTATCGTCTATTTTTACATCTTTGGTGGCAATCTGTAAAATAAAAGCTTTAAATTCTTTAGTTAATTCTTCAGTTTCAGGATTAACTGCCAGCCATTGCATCACCAATAAATCGACAAAAGGACGATAAGGTTCCATAAGGTCATCGGCAAGACAGTAAGGGTTGTATTTATTTTTATGAAAAATTCCGAGAACAGGAAGCAATCCGGTCTCCACAATTGCTCTTGCCACAATACTTCTGAGAACCGAATACCCGAAATTGAAAAACTGATTGGGTGAATCTCCAAAACGCTGTCTCAAAAAATCAAGACTGATAAGATACTTCCAGTAATGCTGTGCCGCAATACCTTCCATATTAGTAATATCACCGCTTTTCACGTTATTCTGATAATCAACCATTGGTTCGTGATAATTTCCTAAACGTTTTAAAACTTCTTTTTGGTTTTCAATTTTACATTCAACGGTTTGTTTCCAAAGTTGCTTTTTAAGGGGCTCACTGGCATCCAGCTGATCTTTGATCCGGTCAGAATGTTCAGTATGTCCATACAGCGGAAGCATAATTCCGTGGGGTAAATGATGTCCATCGCAACTGACCACTACCACATTGTTCCCCATCATTTTCTGAATCAACTGATGTGAGATCGTAATCTGAAAATGATCCAACATCAGCAACCCCAAATCTTCCACCGAAACTTTACCTTTCGTTTCTTGAGTGGTAGGCTCTAAAATATACATTTGCTCATCTTTGAGTTTAAGATAAGCGGGATTGCCAATGTAGATGGAACGGGTGATCATAATTCAAAATATTTAATATTCTCCGACTTGGACTATTTTTCCTAGATGGTTCAATCTCACTTTTAAAATGTTTCCAATCCCATTTAAACCCTCTCTTTTCCAGGTAATCCCTTTTAATGAAGAATTATCTTCAACATTTGTTTCTAAATGATGTCTAAAGAAATAGTCTTTAATTGTAAATTTCTGCACTCTAAAAATATTCTTAGAAATCAAGTTTAAATTCTTTTCATCAAATAAATCTATTTCTGTTGGATTAAAACTTTCTGATGGAAATAAAAACATTTCATTCTGCTTCATTGTGAAAAGAAACTTCCAACCTAAATCGGTATTATATTCTTTGTCAATAATAGAAAGTCCTTGATTGACTCTTTCAACAACTTCATAAAAACTTACCACTCTTTCTTGTAAACTTCCAACTGCATCTTCATAAATAGCAACATGATGGTTATTCCCTGTACTTACAAAATCTACAGGTATTTTATTACCGTTTTCATCAAGCATTTCTTGTCCAAAATGATCTTTTTTATAATGCAATGCTTCTGCATTATTAATTGCTGTAATTGTAACCGTTTTTATAACAATTCCTTTAGACTCATTTAGCCAAATCGGCTTTTTTTCTAAATCGGAAAATGCTTCTTTGGCATTGCCGTTAAATTCATGTAACCGATTTATTAATATTTCTCTTATACCTTTATCTATAATTTTTTCTAAATTTTTATAATCTTTAAAATTATCAGGATTTACAGCTTTTCTTATTGTATAGTTTTTTTCATACCAAGCTAAAGTTAAGCTTTCAGGGAGTTGCTCAGTTTTTTCTTCATTGAGATAAATTGGTTTTTTTATCAACACATTTTTTCCGGTGAATGCTTTTTTAGGATCTCCGTCAAACTCTTTCAGTCTTTCTAATAACGCAGTCCTATATTTCGCATTTTGAACCTTTTTAATGACATCTAAATCGAATTTCCCTGATACCTTTTCTTCTTTAGTTTTAAGAAACCTTGAACTTCCGTAGATTGTTTCTTTATGTAATTGACCTCTTGGTGTCAATACAATTTTAGAAACAACACCATTCTTTTTCTTGGTCTTATTAATATTTTTGGTGACTACTTTATTTTTTGTTTTGTGAGAAATTAATATTTCCTCCAAACATTTTTTAGCTTCTAACCGGAAATTCCTAATGGGTAATTTGAACTTTCTTTCCTTTGAACCATTTTTCTTTTCTATAACTTCGGTAATTATATTTTCAATAGCAAAAATGTTATGATGCTCTTTATGCTTTTCATCTTTTCTAGCATTCAGGTAATTTAAATATTGAATGTGATTATGCGTTGTAAAAGCTACTGTCAAAGCATCTATAGCATGATGGCGATGGTCATTTCTCTTTGTCCAATCCAGGATTCTTTCTTTCTGTTCTCCTTTGGAATTTATAATTAATTCTGTTAAACCTAATTTTCTGTATTTTTCAAGATTAAGTTCTTTCATTATATTTATAAGATTCCAATCTTCTCGTAATTTATCAGTAATTCTTCCTGATGTTGGAACTACAGAATTGGTAATTTCAAATAAAATCTCTTTAGCTTTTTTTGCAATATATTGTGTATCACGTAAATCTCTTTCTATGAAGCCTTCTCCAATTTCAAAGCCTTTTTTCTGCAGTTTCTCAAATTTAGCCTTAGAAATAGCTCCTTTATCAAATAATTCTCCAATAATATTCAGAAATTTTTCCAGTTTTTCTTTTCCTTCAATTTCTAGATAGTCAAATGCTGTGGAATTTCCTTTCTTCAAATTAGCACCTCTTGGAACGAGAACTTTATTCGAAAAGCTATCATCAAAAAATCGAGATTGTGGAATGATATGGTCAACATCATATTTATCCGTAAAAAGCTCTTCTCTTTTAATTAGAATATCGGTATACAAATCTTTGAAGAGATTTTTCTCCAGTTCCAAATACAACTTGTATCGAATAATATCATTTCTTGAAGGCGATTTTATCCCAAATTCTTTCTGTAAAACCTCCGCATACTTCTGATGAAGCAAGGTTGCTTTATTTATTTCAGAAGTCATTTCTTCTCTCTCCCTCGCATTTTTTTTGAGTTCTCTTGCTAATTCTATTCTTATTTCATCTGGTTTTCCATATTCTTTGATGATTTCGTTCACCAGATTTATCATTTGGTTCAGAATTTTCTCAACTACAGGATTTCTTAGTGAGTTTTTTGGAAGAATTTCTAATTTTTCCTTCAAAGTTCTGTTTGCTAATTCTTCTTTTGTAAATGAATTCTTAGAGTGATTATATCCTGCCAAATTACACGCATCACTGTATTTATGCTCTTTGATATAAGTAAAAATATTCCTCATAGCTTTCGAACTCAAACTGCCGTAATCCTGAGAAAAGCCTATTTCAGCTAAAATTTTGGAATGTTCTTTCTTAAAATTAAATTTTCTCTTTAAAAGTTCATAAAGTTTTTCGTTTCCGGACGCAGAATCATCGCCTTCGTAAGAATACAATAAATGCCATAACTGATAGGATTTC
Source organism: Chryseobacterium sp. 14P4.3.2 (assembly GCF_057799275.1). Classification (NCBI taxonomy): domain Bacteria; kingdom Pseudomonadati; phylum Bacteroidota; class Flavobacteriia; order Flavobacteriales; family Weeksellaceae; genus Chryseobacterium; species Chryseobacterium sp. 14P4.3.2. Next base: position 64,333 of record NZ_JBYOKO010000021.1, on the reverse strand, counting down.
TGATTTTCAAAATCTTTTCCACTCAGCTCCGGATTAAAATCTAAAATGGAGGCATGAATACCTAAATTTAAAAAGTTTTCTTTGACAAATTCTTTTACTTTATCCGCAGAACAATTGATCTTTGAAACTTTAATGTCGGAATCAAGACTGATTTTAAAATCTTTAGGAAAATTAATTCCCTCATTAGCAAGAATTTTTAGATAAGCATTATAAAGACTTTCATTGGTTCGATTTCCTTCTATATTCTTAAAATTTGTTTTCCATTCTTTACTAGAATAGCCAAGTAAATCTAAAACTTCTTTTGCAGAAAGATTTCCTTTTATATTAACTTCATTGAAAATGGATTCTTTTATTTCTAAGTCAAATGGGAATAATTCTTTTGTCTCAATATTTTGAAACATTAAATTATTAAGAACCTGCCAAATTTTAAATTCCTGAAATAATAGAGAAGATTTGGGTGTAACCTTTAAACCAACTATTTTATTTTTGATTTTTCCATTTTCTTTAATTTCAATCTCTCTATTTTCAAATTCACAAATACTAATCAACCCTTTCTGAGATTTCAATTTTCTTTGATAAAAAATAATAACATCTCGAATTTCAACTTTTAATTTCTCAGTTAACTCAGGATGATACCGAGATTGTGTTTCCCATATTTTTTCAAATTCATCCAAATAATCCTGTCTGTAAAAAACCTGATTTTTAAGTTTCGTATGCGAAGTTGCTCGAAGTTGCTGATATAAATATTCGCCAATTGTTTGATGATTAAAATAAAGTTCTTTACTTCTATCACTGATTGCTCCAAGATATCCACTGGAATTATTCAGATTACTGTTAATTTCCTGAAAAACGACTGCTAAACTTTCAAAATCCAGTTGATTTTTAAAAGCTTTGCTTCTCCACAGATATTTTTCTATCTTTTTTTCCTGTGCTGTTCCCGTCTGCTTGATACCAACAAGAGAAAACGGCTCCTTTAAAATTGCCCAGGTTGCATTTTTATTTTTCCCCTGTAATTCTTTATATAGTTCATCATTCAATATTTCTGAATAAAACTGTTTTTGAAAATTCCATACTCTATCCAACTCATATTGTAAATCTGAACGGTAGAAATCCGGCAACTGCTTTTTGCCTTCTTGTAAAAGTTGGTAAGAATATTCTCCGGGAGTCAGATTTTCTTCATATAATTTCTTAGCAACAGCCATTCCATCAATAATCTGTCCTTCATCTTCATTTTTTGCTTTTCTACTACTTTTATAACCTCTTTTTTTGTTAATCAAGAGAAGAACTCTTGCAAAATCAGACAGATTTACTCTTTCTTTCGCTGATTTTGCTCTTAATTCCTGTGTTTGAAAAGTAGAATTTTTACCAATTTCTGTAAGTAAGTCTACTTCTTTCAGAATATTGGCTTTATTTAGAATGTCTAGTAGGTTAGCCCTTCGCAGCTTAAACCTTTGCAGGTTTCTTCTTGCACTTCTCGCTAAAGTTCTACCTGCATTCGTTGTGATAGGCTTTCCTTTCTCAAAATTAATTTGCTCATCAACTGTTAAAGGATTCACCCGAACGCCAAGTTTAATAATTTTATTATTCTCGGGGTTTTCAATGTCTTCCTGAACAAAAGCCCACCCAATTGAAGAAACACCTATATCTAACCCAAGTATATTTTTTGTCATCTTGAATAGTTTTTAATAAAAATAGAAATAAAAGAATCATTCGAATTATGGATTTCCATAATTATCTTAAAGTTTTTTTATTCTATATTTGCAATAATAATTTTGAAAAGCAATTCACAATAAGGATTATTCCGTTGTGAAAACATTCAAGGCGGGGCAACTCGCCTTTTTTCGTTTTAAAATCTTATTTTAGCTATCCGAAAAAAGAACAATGACGACCGTAGAATTTATACAGAAGCAGCTTAATATTTCTGAGAAGAGCATCAACAATACTTTACAATTACTGGCAGAAGACTGCACAATCCCTTTTATTGCCCGTTACCGAAAGGATAAAACCGGAAATCTGGATGAAGTTCAAATTGAACAGATCTCCAAAATCAGCAAACAGTTTGAAGAGATTGTTAAAAGAAAAGAATCTATTTTAAAATCTATAGAAGAACAGGGCTCATTGTCTCCTGAACTCCAGCAAAGAATTAAAGAAAGCTTTGATATTACTGAACTGGAAGACTTATATCTGCCATTCAAAAAACGCAGAAAAACCAAAGCAGATACTGCTAAAGAAAAAGGACTGGAGCCTTTAGCAAAGATTATTATGAGCCAGAGGAATGATGACATTCAGCTTCTGGCTTCCAAATACCTAAATAACAATGTTGCCTCCGAAGAGGAAGCCCTTCAGGGTGCAAGAGACATTATGGCGGAATGGATCAATGAAAATATGTATGTGCGTAAACACCTCCGTCGTCTGTTCCAACGAAAAGCAGTAGTTACTTCTAAAGTTGTGAAAGCTAAAAAAGACGAAGAAGATGCACAGAAATTCTCCCAATATTTCGAATGGGAAGAAAATCTTAACAGAACACCTTCCCACAGACTTCTGGCCATGCTGAGAGCTGAAGCTGAAGGTTTTGTAAAAACAAATGTCGGAATTGACAAAGACGAAGCTCTTGACTTCATCGAAAAAGCAATTATCAAATCCAATAATGAAAGCTCTGAACAGATTGTACTGGCAATAAAAGACAGTTATAAAAGACTTTTAGAGCCGGCGATCTCCAATGAAGCTCTTCAGGAAGCAAAAGAAAAAGCTGATCAGAAGGCAATAGAGATTTTTTCTGAAAATTTAAGTCAGTTACTCTTAGCTCCGCCTTTGGGAGAGAAGAGGATTTTAGCAATTGACCCTGGGTATAGAAGTGGATGCAAAGTGGTATGTATAGACGAGAAAGGAGACCTGCTCCATAACGAAACCCTCTACCCTCATGCTCCGCAAAACGAAAGCGGAATGGCGATGAAAAAAATCCGTTCTATGGTTAATGCCTATAATATTGAAGCAATCTCTATTGGGAACGGAACGGCAAGTCGTGAAACAGAGTTTTTCATTAAAAAAATAGCTTTTGACAAGCCATTACAGGTTTTTGTAGTTTCAGAAGCCGGAGCATCAGTGTATTCTGCAAGTAAAATTGCAAGAGAGGAATTCCCGACTTATGATGTAACGGTACGTGGTGCCGTTTCAATCGGAAGAAGATTAGCCGATCCTTTGGCAGAACTGGTGAAAATAGATGCCAAATCAATCGGCGTAGGACAATATCAACATGATGTAGACCAGATCCAGCTTAAAAGTGAACTTGATTCAACGGTAATGAAGTGTGTCAACTCAGTAGGAATCAATTTAAATACAGCCAGCAAATCATTATTAAGCTACGTTTCAGGGATCGGAGAAAAAATGGCAGAAAACATCGTCAATTACCGGGCTGAAAATGGGGCTTTTGAGGATAGAAAACAGCTTAAAAAAGTTCCAAGGCTTGGGGAAAAAGCTTATCAGCAGGCAGCGGCATTTGTGAGGATTACTAATGCTAAAAATCCACTGGACAATTCAGCAGTGCATCCGGAAGCTTATGGAATTGTTGAAAAGATGGCTAAGGACTTAGGTATTAAGACCAATGAACTGATTGCCAGTAAGGAGAAGATAGCTTTAGTAAAGCCGGAAAATTATATCACAGAAGAAACTGGAATTTTAGGAATAAAAGACATTTTGAAAGAGCTTGAAAAACCAGGGCTGGATCCGAGGAAAGCAGCTAAAGTGTTTGAGTTTGATCCGAACGTCAAGAGTATTAAAGACTTAAAAGCGGGCATGATTTTACCCGGAATCGTCAATAATATTACCGCATTTGGGTGTTTTGTGGATCTGGGAATTAAAGAAAGCGGGCTGGTTCATATTTCTCAGCTGAAAGAAGGTTTTGTATCGGATGTCAACGAGGTAGTAAAACTGCATCAGCACGTTCGTGTGAAGGTAACAGAAGTAGATGAAGCGAGAAAGAGAGTTCAGCTGAGCATGATCCTCTAGTCTCCATAATATAATCATACACATCAATCAAAATATAAACACTGCATTTTGAAGTATAAAAATTTAATTTTCGACCTAGATGGAACTCTGTGGGATCCACGGGCTACCATTATAGGAATATGGAATGATGTTTTACATCAGCACCAGCTTATTGAAAAAGATCTGAAGCCCGAAGATATGGATCAGTATATGGGGCTTCTGGCAAAAGATATTATCAAAGATATAGTATCGGGTATTTCAGATCAGCAGGCTGAGAACATTCTGGCTGAAATTGTAAGCCATGAAAACAAAATTCTGCGTACCCGCGGCGGGATTTTATATGAAGGTGTTGAAGAGACCCTGAAAGATCTGACCCAACATTATAATCTGTTTATTGTAAGTAACTGTCAGGACGGTTATATCGAAGGATTTTTAGACTATTATAAGTTCAATCATCTCTTTGTTGATTTTGAATCTCACGGCCGGACTCAAAAGCCTAAAGCAGAAAATATACAACTGCTCATGGAAAGAAACCATTTATCTGTTGAAAATGCAGTATACATAGGTGATACGCAGACAGATCACGACTCCTCTTCTGCTAATGGTCTGCTTTTTATTTTCTGTAAATATGGTTTCGGGAAACTGTTGAACGCTTCATATGAACCTTCCATCTTAAAGTTTTCAGACCTGCAAACCTGTCTTAAGGCTATTACAAAATAATGAAAATATCTGAGCTTAAAGAAAGAAGAATCATTCACAGACCTACCCGATATTTTGATGAGTCGGGGAAGAGGATTTATAATGAGTTTGAATATGATTTCTCTTATAATCCGATCCACAAAGGCAGTGAAAGGGAAAGACTTTTCGCCAAGGTGATTGATATGCTACCGTTTTTGCTGATCTTTTATTTTCTTTTTCATCTGCCTGCCATTGTATGCCTCTTTATTTCTATTCCCTGTGTTATTATTTCAGGTACCTTTTGTGAATGGTATTTTGGAACAACTTTGGGGAAGAAAGTTTTCAGACTTGCCGTACTTGATGACCGGGGAAATTATCCTGGATTTATAAAATCACTGCAAAGAAACGTATTGTGCCTCATTAATTTCTGGCCGGTCTTTACGGATTATATTCCACCTGTCCACCATACCTGGGAAGCGGAATCCACTCAAATGAATTTCAGTATGAATCTCAACAATAAGATCTGTAAAACTCATGTCATTAAGAAAGAAAAAATAAAAGAAATAAAAGAACTGCTTCATCAGGCCAGTCTTTTGATAAAAAATACATGATGATTTTCAATCTCACTGAATGGTATAAAAAATGCGACTTAGTTGATAAGTCGCATTATTCTTATTTATAATCTTTCGAACTTCTTCTCGGTTCCTTTGCCTCCGGCCATTGTATGGTTTCTCCTTTTTCATCCTTTGGCATTACTCTTTTTTCCCTGTTGCTGAACTCAGGATCTTCAGATGCCATATACGCCAGTGCAGCTGTTAAAACAACATTATTTTTAACCTCATCAAAAACAATCTTATCATATGTATCTTTTGTCGTATGCCATGTATAACCGAAGTATCCCCAGTTCAAAGATCCTAAAGAAATTCCGGGCACTCCGGCGGCAACAAATGATGCGTGATCAGATCCTCCACCTCCAGGCATTCCGGGAAAATCTGTTTTGATCTGGCTTCTTACTGCTTTTGGTGCACCATCAAGCCATCTTCCTACATAGTCGTATGCTTTTACAAATCCCTGCCCGCTGATATTCACAACACGTCCTGTTCCGTTATCCTGATTAAAAGCTGCCTGCACTCCTTTTATAATCTGAGGATTATCTGCCACAAATCCTCTGGAACCGTTTAATCCCTGTTCTTCACTTCCCCAAAGCCCTATAACGATTGTCCGTTTATTGTTTGGGTAGTATTTTTTAAGGATTCTCATGGTTTCAAGCATGGTAAGCGTTCCTGTTCCATTATCTGTAGCTCCCTGAGCACCATCCCATGAATCAAGGTGGGCGGAAAGAATGACATACTCATCAGGCTTTTCCTTCCCTTTAATCATACCAATTGTATTAAAGTTTTTCGCTTCAGGAAGTATTTTGGACTGAGCATCGATTTTAATTTTAGGCTGAGCTCCTTTTTCTGCCATTCTGTAAAGCATTCCATAGTCTTCCACATCAATATCAATCATTGGGATTTTGGAAGTTTTTGCTCCAAAAATTCTGTTAGCTCCCATAATTCCCGTCCAGTTTGAAATAGCGATTCCTGCCGCTCCGGCTTTTTCTAAAGCTTCCGGAAGGGTATTATTATCATAACCAATATTTTTCACATATGCTGTAAAGTCTTTGGCAGCCTGTTCCTTTTCTGCTTTCAGCTTGTCATAGAGCTCAGGGGTTGCAAATTCCTTGATCTGCTCATCAGAACGTCCTATTTTCTGATATTGCGCAATCAGTACGATTTTCCCTTTGGCGGAAGGAAGCCAGTTGTCAAACTCTGCTTTGGAAGATACTTTAGGAAGAATGATGACCTCCGCTTCAATTGCTTTTTTCGTAGCAGGACTCCATGCCAGTTGTGTTGCAGACAAAGACTTTACACGCGGATAGATCATATCCACATGAGTAATCCCCCTCTGCCATCCTTTCCAGGTTCCGAACTGCTGAAGGTTAGCATCTATCCCCCATGAACGCAGCTTTCCTGCACTCCACTCATTGGCAGCCAGCATTTCCGGTGTTCCCACAAGGCGCGGGCCTATACCGTCCAGCAGTTCATAAGCCATGTTTTCCAGTTGCGAATTGTTATTTACCTCATCTACAAAACTTTTCACGATTGGGTCAAGTTTTTCTTTTGGGTCTACTTTTACCTGAGCCCATGAAAACTGAGCAGCCAGCATTACTGCAGGCACTGCAAAAAATCTATTTATCCTCATAGTATATATTGATTGCTTTAAAGATAAAGGAATTTAGGGAAATGATGAAGAAATGAGTATGAAAAAGTTCCTGTACAAAGATATTCTGAGTCTTTTTTGTTCTTTTAACAGCAATTAACAATACTCACTGAGTCTAATTGTGGTAAAAACACCGGAATCAAATATTTTTCTCTCAGAACAATTTCTTTTAAAGCTGTATTTTAGAATAACCTGAAAAGGGAAAGGTTATGAATAAAGGAAGAAAACCACTTACAGGCGCTGGAAGCTTTTTCTAATTCCCCATCAGAAAGGAAATTCAGGGAATAAAAAAGCCGGCTCATGAAAGCCGGCGAGGGAACGAATTATTTTTTAGCTTCGTCTACAGAAACTTTTCTAAATTCTTTGAACAATTTGCTAAGTTCTAAAGCTGCTTTACGAGCTCTTGTACCTGCTGCTTTGTTTCCTTTTTCTGCTTGCTGGTTTGCCTCAGTTGAGAACGCTTCAAATTCTGCGTTGATTTTTTCAATTAGTTCTTTCATTTATTTAAAAATTTAGGCTGCAAATATAGGTTTTATGGCGATTCCAGCCTAACCGCAGTGAAAAAAAATTGTGCAAAATCACTATTTTTTTCACTTTCACGAACATACAAGCACGTTTTTACAAGTTTTACTGGTTAAAACCGCTTAAACAAAACGTTTTAACACCTATCTTTAAAGATATGAACTTCATTTTTTCAAATTAAAAAGAAATCAGAAATCACTGAAATACTATATTTATAACGCCAAAATAAACTGATAGATCTGTACTATTGATTTTTTATTTTATATTTGAAAAAACGCATAACCTATGTTCAGAAAATTATTCATCTTTGCCTTTATATGGCCTCTATTTGTTTACTCGCAAGATAAGATTAGTTATAAAGTTTTTTATAATAAAGATCTTGAACAAAACGGCTTAAAAGTTCAGGTGGATTACACTCTTCAGAAACCATCAGATACTCTTTCCTTCTTCTATGCTAATAAAAATTGGGGGGAAAATAACCTATTCAATGCCTTGTCCATATCTAAAGAAGATAATCCTAATATTACTTTTGAGATTCTGCCGGAAAAAAATAAAATAAAGGTTAACATGAACAAAGGAGAGAAAATCTCTCTTATTTACCATATCAAACAGGACTTTAAGGATCCAGGCTATAAAACATTCAACCGCCCTAGAATCAATAATACCTTCTTTCATGTCTTAGGAAAAAATCTTTTTATCGTTCCAAGATCATTTACCAGAATACCTGAAGATCGGGAGTTTGAATTCTTTATTGAGTGGGTTGATTTCCCTCCGAAGTTTAAACTTCATAATAACTTTGTTACCCAGATCCGGAAGCAGAGAATTAAAACTTCCCTTTGGGAAGGATTTTATAATTCACTATTCATCGGCGGTGATTACAGATTCCATTCTTTTAAGATCAAAAATAAGCCGGTTTATTTTGTACTAAGAGACCAATGGCAAAATGGATTTACTGATGATTTTTTATTTTTAAATCTCAAAAAAGCCATACAATCTCAGAGGGACTTCTGGGAAGATTACGACCAGGATTATTTTACAGTAATGATGACACCTACCGTTTCACAGAAAGATACCCTATTCAAGGGATATAGCACTAAAGGTTCTGCTCTTAAAAATGCATTTATGATTCAGGGCACCAATAATCCTTTTAACAGTAAGAATTCTTTTCTCTATCTGATGCATCATGAACTGATGCATGAGTGGATTGGCAATAAAATTCAAAATAAACATGAAGAACTGAATTATTGGTTCAGTGAAGGTTTTACAGATTATTACACCTATAAAAACAGGCTCCGAATAAAGGATATTTCTATGGACGAATGGCTGAAATTGTTCAACAGTGAAGTCATTAAAAATTACTGGAACAATCCACAGCGAAATATGCCAAATTACAGGATAAAAGACGATTTCTGGAAAAGCGGTGATGTGGAGAAGATTCCCTACCGCCGGGGAGCTATTTTTGCTTTTTGGCTGGATAATCAGATCATGCTGAAAACACATTCGAAAAAGTCATTAGACGATCTCATGAGAGAACTCCTAAAGGTATGTACAGAAAAGAATGTAAAATTTACGGATGAATTATTTTTGGATCTTGCTCAAAAATATCTGAGCATGGATATCTCTTATTTCTTTCAGAAACACATCATTAGTGGAGAAAACATTGATCTTCTTAAGGAAAAATGGATCGATGGTTTTGAATTTAAAATGATGGATGGTATTCCACAGCTGGAAATTGATGAATGCAAGAATATAAAATATAGTATTGATTAAAAAATAAGGTTCTTTACAGTCTGTTCTTGATGGCTTATTAATTTTCATCTTCAAAGAATAGACTGCCAGCACTTTCCAATAAGAGCAAGCTTTCTGAGGTAATTCTCTCAGCGAAAACAATCCGGAAATGATGGCTGTATCTGTTGGTAAAAGAGAATGTCTCTCCCGGGGTAAAAAGTATTCTGTTATTTTTACAATATTCATAAAATTTCTTCATCTCCACACTCTCCGGCATTTGTCCCCAAATGCTGTACCCACCCTGTGGCTTATGAAAATAGGAACCTTCCGGAAAGGATTTTCTCAGGGTTTCCAAAACCAGAACGGCCTGCTCATTTAGCTTCCTGCGGAACGAACGCAAGTGACGTTCATAGCTGCTACCCTCCAAAAGTTTAAGAACCAGCTCCTGATAGATTGGAGAAACGGATCTTCCTAAAGCAAATCTCGCTCTTTCGGCTTTCGAATAAAACCTGCCTGCATACAACCATCCCAGCCGGATACCGGGTGCCAGTGTCTTTGAAAATGATGAATACGTCATTACCAGTCCTTCCCTATCAAAACTTTTTATACAACGCGGCCTTTTCTCCCCAAAATAAAGGTCGGAATACATATCATTTTCTATAATACACATCTGATACCTTTCTGCAATATGCAGTATTTCTTTTTTAACCTCATCGCTCATCATTATACCGGTAGGATTATGAAAATTCGGAGTGACAATCAATGCGCGGATATCATTTTCAGCACAAGCATTCCTGAAATATTCCGTATCGAAACCCTCTCTGTAATGTACCGGAATTTCAATCACTTTAAGATCCAGATTGGTGATCACTTCCAGCACAGAAAAAACACAGGGACTGTCTACAGCAACTATATCTCCGGCTTTGGTTACAGACTTTAATGCAATGGTAAGTGCCTGAAGCGCTCCATCAGTAATAATAAGCTCATCAGGATTAAACAGACATCCATACTCCCCCATTTGTTTTGCAATATCCTGTCTTAAAAGTTCGAGCCCACTGGAAGGATAATACCGGAGAAGTGCTGCCCCTTTTTCACGGATTACTTCCTGCATTGTCCTCAGAATGAGCTTTTGAGGAATTAATAAGTCCGCCGGCACTGCATTATTGAAAGAACTTGATTCTGAAGCCCTTCTTGAAGTCAGTGCTATATTTTTCATAAACACCTCGTCTCTTACTGCCGGCGGAAGTTTGACTCTGGTCTCGGGGATGTATTCTTCTCCTGTATCTGCAACAAAATACCCGGAACGCGGAATGCTTACAATCAAACCTTTAATCATGAGATACTCAAAGCCGCTCTGAACCGAACTGGTGCTCAGTTTATACTTTTTTTTAATTTCCCGGATCGAAGGAAGCCGGTCTTTTCTCTGCAAAATTCCGTTGCGGATCTCCTCTTCAATAGCCGTTGTGAAAATTTCATATTTATAGGTCTTCATCATAATTAGTCAAACTGTACCGGACAAATTTACAAAAACAAATATCTGTACCGATTATATTTTAATAAACTGTACCCTTTTTGAATGGTTTAATCTTATAATTTTGAATAAAAAAAATAATGGATATCATTTCAAAATTTACAATTGGGTCTGAAGAGGGAATTTCTGATCTTATAGCCATCATTGATTCTTCAGTGTATGCCCTTCATAAAGATTATGTTTCTGAAGAAAACATTAAAAATTACATCCATAAAGAAATTGATCCAAGAAAGATGATCAATGAACTGAATGATCTTTCCAACCAGCTAATTATGACCTATGCAGATCAGAAGCCAATTGGTTACAGTATTGTTAAAAGTGGTTCTGTATACCCCGGTTTAGCGGGAGGTAAAAGGTCTACAGAAATCAGTTTCGTGATTCTTCCTGAGTTTGATTCTCCGGAAACAAGACAGTCTCTTTGGAAAAAGTGCAGGTCTGCAGTGAGTTTCGCAGATGTTATCTGGATCAATATGCTGGCTCATGATCCACTTCTGGAGTTTTTAAAAGAATCAGGTTTCAAAGCAGCTGCAGAGGTTAATGCAGGACCTTTTCAACTGCCTTCCCACATCATGGAAATGGAGATCAGTAAAAATTAAAAGGGTTCATCAGCAGATCAGGGCAGATTGATATAAAAACGGATCAGGTAAATCTGAATACAAAAGATTTACCTATCTTTGATTTTTATAATTTATTCACAATGAGTGATCAGCTGGAAACGATAGAGGATTATTACAACCGTATCCGTAAGAATCAGATCAGAGTATTTGATTCTGATGATTTTGAAACAGGTAAGTCTCATTTTAACATTTCTATGCGGAAGTACTGCAGCTTCAAGAGCCCCTACAACCGCCGGGATTACTATAAAGTGAGTTTCATTATCGGAAAAGGCACCTTTCAGTATGGTCCGCACCGATTGTATATTGACCGTCCGGTTCTCTTTTTCCCTTCCCCCAACATTCCTTATTCCTGGGAATGCGAAGGTGAGCAGGAAGGCTATTTTTGCTTATTCAACCAGGAGTTTTTCCATGGAAATTCTGAATTCAATTTGTTTAAAAAAACCTCTTTGTTTAAGGAATGGAGCAAACCTATTGTTTTCCTTACCGACGAGCAGACTTTACTGGCTACTTTATATTTTGAGCAGATGTATAAACTGAATAATTCTACCTATCCTTTCCGTTGCAGCAGTATCAAAAACCACCTGGCATCTGTTTTACACCTGGCTTTGGAAAACCGGGTAGATGACATTAACCCGAATGAGCTTCCTGCCAATGTAAGATTGTACAAAGTTTTTGATGAGCTGCTGAATAAGCAGTTTCCGCTGGATTCTCCTGCTTATCCGCTGTCCTTAAGAACACCGTCTGATTTTGCACAGCAGCTTAATGTGCATGTGAACCATCTGAACTCATCAGTGAAGTCAGTGACTAATCTTACCACAACACAAATCATTAAAGAAAGGATGTTTGAAGAGTCTAAAAATCTCCTGAAGTATACCAACTGGGATATTTCAGAAATAGGATATACTTTAGGCTTTGAGCAGCCCTCCCATTTTAATAATTTTTTTAAAAAACACGCACAGACTTCACCTCTGAAATTCAAAAATTCCTTTTAAAATTCAAATATTTGAATTTTGTAATTTTTACTTTGTCTTTTAAAACTGATTTCAGTATTTCTTATCTTATTTTTGCAGGGTAAAAAAGAATGAATATGTTGAGAGAAGCATCTGAGCAGCGCATCAGATTAATAACCATTATGGCGTTTGTTTCCATCCCGCTTTCCGGGTTTGTGACAGATATTTACCTGCCATCCTTTCCGTCTATGGCCAGAGAGCTTTCGGTATCGGAAAAAGACATTCAGATCACGCTTACTTCTTATCTGCTGAGTTATGGAATTTCCCAGCTTTTTGTAGGAGGTATTCTGGACAGTATAGGACGTTACCGTCCCAAATTAATTGCCTTATTCCTGCTCGTCATCAGCAGCCTTTTAATCACGATGACGAATAGTATTCTGCTGATCTGTCTGCTCCGTATTCTTCAGGGAGCTGCGGTTTCTGTACTGGTGGTTGCCACCCGTGCTATTTTTGTAGATATTTATGATTCGGAAAGGGTAAAACATTATCTGAGTTATTTCACTATCGTATGGTCCTGTGGTCCTATCCTTGCTCCTTTTCTCGGAGGTTATCTTGAAAAGCTTTTCAACTGGCATGCGAATTTTTATTTCCTTGCTTTCTATGCCGGATTCCTGTTTTTGTTTGAGTGGTTTTTCAGTGGTGAAAGTCTGCCGGAGAAAAAGAAGCTTAATCTTTCAGAAAATATCAGCCTGTATAAGATGATGCTTAAAAACAAGATTTTTATGCTGGGTATTTTCATTTTGGGGTTAAGTTATTCTATTGTGATGTTATTTAATATTACCGGGCCTTTTATCATTGAAAATACATTTCATTTTACGCCGGTAGTTATCGGATACTGTACTCTTATCTTAGGATTTTCATGGATGATAGGCGGTTTTATAGGAAAAAGGAGGCTTACATTAGACTTTCAGCCCAGAATTCTACAGCCTATTCTATTGCAGATGTTCCTGATTGCGTGTTTAATTGGCATCAGCTACTTCGCAGAAAGCCTTTTCATTCTGATTCCTTTTGCCTTTTTCATCCATATATGTTCCGGAATTTTGTTTACTTCGTTTTTTACGTCAAGTATGCTTTATTTCCCTAAAAATGCAGGAACAGCAGGTGGACTGATGGGAGGACTGGTATATGTTATTACGTCTGTTACCAGTTTTATTATTTCCGTAACGGGAACGGTCACCGAGCAGAAAGGGTTATCCTGGCGCTATCTGATTATTGCCGGTTTACTTTTCGGAATCATACTGATTATGAATCAAGTTGTAAAAAAAGAAAAAGCAGAGAATTAATCTCTGTTTTTTTTGTGCTGCTATTCTAAATCTGAGTCGTGAATAAACCCTACCCACTGTCATATAATATTTTATGATTAATTAGTTTTAATTAAAACTAATTTTTCTTATATTTGTTATAATGGGATGGAGACATAAAATCTTTTTCAGATTTGAATGCAGTTTGGTTTATCATTATTTTTAAAAGTATGCCTGTAAAGCAAAACAATATTTCTGAACTTGCTCTTGAGCTGGGGATGGCAATGAGTGAAATGAAAAGCCGTTTGAGACAAAAGATTCAGGCGACTATTAATGATTATGATCCCGATCTTTCTTTTGAACTTATTGAAATTCTGGGACTGCTTTCCCGCAATAACGGCATCAATCAGCAGGAAATAGGAAACAAGGTAAGCAAAGATAAATCAAGCATCACCTACCTTATCAACAGTCTGGTAAAAAGAGATCTTGTTGAAAGGGTAGCTTACAAAAATGACAGGAGGAATAATCAGATTTTTCTTACTCCAAAAGGAAAAAATGCTGTGGAGACGATTTATCCCTGGGCATTAGACCTTTATAAAAAGGCAGCCGGCGACCTCTGTGAAGATGAAATAGGCCAGGCACTTCTCCTTGTAAAAAAAATGACAGCAAACCTGGAAAACCAGGATTAAAACTTAATATAATATGAGAACAATCCTTGTACCCATTGATTTTACATCAACTACAGAAAATGCGGTAAGAACAGCTGCAGATTGGGCAAAACAATATGAATACCAAAATATTATTCTTTTAAAAACAGCCGGAGAATCTGAATTTGATTATCTGCACATTGCTGAAGGGCATTCATTTGTGAATGAAGAAAGTGTCAACAATTTACTTGAAAAAACGGAGCAATTATTTGATCAGCTCCATGCAATTATCACAGAAAAATCACCTGATATAAAAGTTTCCAGAGTATTAAGCGACTGGGCTCTTACCCGAAGCATCAATGAGGTTCTAAAGAATCAGCCATCTGTAGAACTGATTATTCTGGGAAGTGATGACAGTACTTCTTCTACGGAGAGTTTTGTTTCTGATAACATTATCAGCATTGCAAGAACAAGCCCTGTAAAAACGTTGATTGTTCCTAACAGCTATAGATACAGTGCCGTAAAAAATATATTTATTCCCTGTGATCTGAAGGGTGTCAAAAGACTGGAAAGGTTGTTTCATCATAAGCCTATTATTCATCAGAAGGATGTCCGTTTATTGTTTCTAAATATCAATACCAGTGAAAAAGAAGATATCAGTGATGATAAGAAAAGAGAACTGGAAGAATATATTCAACAGCATTTAACAGAAATTCCGAGCACTATTCATTATTCTCATGATAAAGACATCATCAACGGAATTCTTACTTTTGCGTCTTCAAATGACACTGACCTTATCATTGCTTTACCGGGCAAACACAGCTTCCTGTATTACCTGGCCAGCAGAAGTATTTCTGAAGGAATTTACCAAAACACCAACCAGCCGGTTTTAATCTTAAAATAATACAAGGGTTTTCAATCTTTTTAACTTAAGGAAGTTTATTCTTTCATTTCAGATCTTAATAATAGATCTTGGTGCTGTCCAGTTTGACAAGTTTCAGCTCGTTCATTTTTTTGATATACCTGATGACAGTTTCTACCCGAAGACCTGTTAAAGTAGCTATCTGCTGTCTGGTATAAGGAACAAGAAAAGAATAGGCTTCCTCAAATCCGAAATAACCCTTGATGTGATCAAATAATTTTTCAAGTTTTACAATAGGATCTGAAATCACCAGAAAACTGGAAATCATATATCTGAAATGCAGCCTTTCTGCTGTATATTTATTCAGTTCCAGCATTAATAAAGGATTTTCCAGCAGTATCTGCAGCAATTTGTCTTTAGGAATTTTGATAATTTCACAGGAAGTGACTGCAATAGCATTAACAGCATAATTGTGGCCGGTAAATAAGTAGCTTTCCCCAATGCAGTGTCCGTCAAAGGGAATACCGTGTACAAACTCTTTTCCATCTTCCAGGAAAGTATTCAGTTTCACAGTACCATACTTTATCTGAAAATAGTATTTAGCAGCCGTTCCTTCCTCAAAAATATAATCTGCTGCATTATATTTTTCAAGTTTGGCTCCATGCGACAATAACAGGTCTTCATTTATGATCATCTTGTCATTCTTAATTTGGGTAAAAATACTGAAAGTATGATGAATATTATAGTTTAGCAAATATCATTATTCTTTTCGGGGGGTAATTCCGGAGTTTATATGCTCAGAAGTTTGCCTTATCAGGCTGTGATTTTCTTCTTATGCTTTACTCCCCATTCTGCCAGGGCAGCAATAACATCTTTTAATGATTCACTATATACGGTAGGAACATATTCTACCAGTACAGGTTTCTGATCGGTAAGAACGGTTCTTTCAACCAGGTGGTTAACTTCTAATTTTTTCAGTTCGCTGGACAGTACTCTTGCTGAGATACCATTAATGGTGCGCTGTAGTTCATTGAACCTTGTATGTCCGCCCAAAATTGCAATCATCACTCTTATGGTCCACCGTCCTCCCAGAACATACAAAGCATCTTCAGTAGCAGCGAGATGAGTGCTGCATTGCGGCCGTGAATACACTATTTTTTCGTCTTCCATATTGTTTATTTCTATTGCAGCTAACCTAAATGTTATTACTAACCTTTTGGTAACTGCTATCTTTTTATTAGTAAATATAAATAATTTTGACCTGTCAATTTTAAAAAAGATAAAAAAATGAAACAAGTACTTCATATTATTTCAAGTCCAAGAAGTGAATCATCAGTCAGCAAAAAACTGGGAAATGCTGTTGTAGAAAAAATTACCGCAAAATACCCTGACAGTGTTTTTAAAAAACGTGACTTAACAAATCCTCTTTTTCCTCATCTGGAAGAAAATCATATCAATGCATTTTTTACTCCGGCTGAAAACCGTACTTCCGAGCAATTGGAATCTGTAAAGCTTTCGGATACGGTAATTGCTGAATTACAGGAAGCAGATATCATCATCATTGAAGCTCCGCTGTATAATTTCAGTATTACTTCTACCTTGAAATCCTGGCTTGACCATATTGCAAGAGCAGGGGTTACTTTCCGTTATAATGAAAATGGTCCGGAAGGAATGATTAAAAACAAGAAAGTATATGTCGCTTTTTCAAGCGGCGGTATTTATTCCGAAGGAGAAAGACAGGCCTATGATTTTGTAGTACCTTACCTTCAGAAAACGCTTGGCTTTTTGGGAATGACAGATATTTCTGTTGTCCGTGCGGAAGGTTTATCCGTTCCGGTAATTCAGGAAATGGCTTTACAAAAAGGGATTGAAAGCATTGTAGTAGAATAGAAACTTAAAAAGTGGTCTCAAAAGTTTAATTGTCTGACTTTTGGGATCACTTTTTTCTTTTAAGTTGATGAATGGTTTTTAAATGGGTATCTAAGTTTTCTTTTTTACCGGATCAGAAAGGTAATAATGCCAAAGCATCATCGAAGCCACTGAGCGGAAAGGTTTCCACTGTTCACTTATTTCCAGAATCTCTTCTTTTGTAGTTGAGGATGAAAGCTGTTTGAGGCGTTTTAAGGCATTCACTGCCGCCAAATCTCCAATAGGAAAAATATCCGTTCTCTGAAGGGTAAACATCAGATAGACATCGGCAGTCCAGTTTCCGATCCCTTTCAGACTTACTAAAATCCTTCGAACCTCTTCATCTGACATTTGCGGTAAGCTTTCAAGGTCGATATCACTGTTTACAATAGCCTGTGCCAGCCCTCTGATGTAAATCGTTTTCTGCCGGCTGACATAACACGCTCTCATCTCTTCATCATTAAGCCTAAGAATGGCTTCCGGAGTTATTTTATTTGTTTTTTCTTTAAGCTTGTTTAGGGCTGCCAAAGCAGATGCCAGAGAAACCTGCTGTTCCAGAATAATATGAACAACTGTTTCAAAAGTATTTTCGCGGGTCCACATCGGGGGATAACCATGTGTATCTAAAATCCACTTCAAATCTTTATCCTGATCAGCCAGATATTCACATAATTTCTGAAAATTATCTGTACTGAATGTTTCCGTTTCAACTATTGGAATGGCAGGGTTTCTGTTTTTCATAGTACGATGCTTAAGATTAAAATAAAGTAGGTATGGTAAAACCTCTCTCAAGATCAAGCAGAACG
Source organism: Chryseobacterium sp. 14P4.3.2 (assembly GCF_057799275.1). Taxonomy (NCBI): domain Bacteria; kingdom Pseudomonadati; phylum Bacteroidota; class Flavobacteriia; order Flavobacteriales; family Weeksellaceae; genus Chryseobacterium; species Chryseobacterium sp. 14P4.3.2. The sequence continues at coordinate 46,537 of NZ_JBYOKO010000021.1, read as the reverse complement.
GATTTATTTTCTATACCTCCTGCAAAACCGACCAGCTTTCCGGATGCTCCCACAATTCTGTGGCAGGGAACAATAATAGATACTGGATTTTTATTTAAAGCTCCTCCTACAGCACGAACAGCTTTTATATCTCCAAGAATTCTGGCCAGATCGCCATATGTTTTTGTGATGCCATATGGTATTTTTAACAAAGCTTCCCATACTTTCATTTGAAATTCAGTGCCTTTCAAATCAAGAGGAACCTCAAAGACTTTCCTTTTATTTTCAAAATATTCTGTCAGCTGTTGTTCAGTCTGCAAAAGGACAGGTGATTCATCCTGACGGACAGGAACGGAAAGTTTTGTTCTTTTATAATCTTCGCCTTCCCACAATATGGCAGCAAGACCTTTGTCAGAAGCAATAAGTCTTATATTTCCTACTGGTGACTGTACCTCTTTATATACTAGCTGTTCAGAGTTTTCCATCTTTCTTTTTTTTAATTATTGATCTCCACTTACTGCTTTTTTACCGGGAAGCAGATATAGCATTATTCCCACCAGTACTACACAAGTCAATATTCCTATGATCCCGGCCTGATAGGCAGCCTGCCATCCATTTTTAGAAAAATAGAAAAACACACCACCAATAATACTTACTCCGAGTGCAGAAGCGGTCTGCTGAAATGTTGAATAAATTCCCGCTGCTGCTCCGGCATATTGCTGAGGAACATTTTTGAGGGCAATATTAAGCAATGAAGGAAGTACCAGTCCGTTTCCAAAGCCCCATAGTGCCATCAATCCAATAATTAACCCCGTACTGATTCCGGGTTTCCACAATTCCATCTGTAAATAAAATGCCAATGCCAGAATAGTAACGCCAAACTGTAAAACCCGCTTTCCAAATATAATGATCATTCGCGAGGCAATTACAGAAGAGGCAATAAATAATATCCCCGGTGCTATAAAATACAGTCCGCAATCCAGTGCCGAAACACCGAGACCGTTCTGCAGATAAACCGCACTCAGCAAAAGATAGGCTGTATGCAGCATAAAATGGAATAAGACAGCTACCAATCCAATATTAAAATCTTTAATCTGAAATAATCGTACATCAATCAAAGGGTTTTCATTTCTGCTGAGTTTATTTTTCTGATTGTAAATAAAGAATAGAAAAAGACACCCCGATGAAACAATCAATCCCAAGCTCCATAATGGCCAGCCTGCCTCTCTCCCCTGAATTAAAGGATAAATAAGAGAAAATAGAGCCAGTGTCAAAATCGATATACCTATATAATCAAATTTTGTATTCTGATGTTTCTGTGTTTCCGTTACATATTTATGGGTAGCCCAGAGGGTGATAATTCCTATGGGAAGATTAATAAAAAAGATGAGCCTCCAGCCTTCTATTACCCAATGAGTATCTGATAAATATCCTCCTAAAATCTGCCCTATTGCTGCTGCCGTTCCTAAAGTAATCCCATACAGCCCAAATGCTTTTGCTCGTTCTTTTGTATCTGTAAAGAGAACCTGAATGAAGGCAATAGTCTGAGGTACCATAAATGAAGCACTCAATCCCTGAAAAAACCGGGTGACATTAAGTTGTAAAGCAGAGTTTGACAATCCACATAAACATGAAGCGACTGTAAAGGCAAACATTCCCCAGAAGAAAACCTTTTTCCTCCCGAAGTGGTCTCCTGCTCTTCCTCCGGTAATAAGGAAAGCTGCATATCCCAGAAGGTATCCGGCAATAACAAGCTGCATTTCAGCATCTGTCCCATGTACCCCTTTCTTAATGGTAGGAATCGCAACATTGATGATAAATACGTCTATTACAGAAAGTAAAGGGGCTGCCAATACAATCACCAGTTCCAGCCATTTATTTGTTACCTCTTTCATCTCAGATCAGTTTTTGGATAATATGCTTTGCAGATTGTATGGGACTGGCGCTTTTAAAAACAGAGGCAGTCACAATAGCCCCTTCCAGCATGGTATAAATTGTTTCCGTCAGTTCTTCATCTGTCAATTCTTTTTTATGACCGGAATCAGCCACTAAGCCTTTAATGAATTCTTTGCTGTGCTGCTTCATAAGCCGGATCTGGGCCAGAACACGGGGATCGTCCGTACCAGCTTCATCATTTACTTTTATAAAAGGACATCCTCCGAATTGCCTGATTTCTTGCCGTTCTATATGATAGTCAAAAATTGCCAGAAGCTTTTTCTGAGGATCTTTCACTTTGGTTACGGAATTTTCCAACCTGCTGAACCAACGTTCATGAGTACGCTGAACATAAGCAACCAATAAGTCTGTCTTTGTTTCAAAGTGCTTATATAAGGATGCCTTTGCCACGTCTGCTTCATCTATAATCTGATTGATACCTGTATTGCTGTAGCCCTGAGTATAAAACAAATGCTCAGCAGTATCCAATATTTTGTCTATAACAACCTGTCCTCTATGTTTCATGAGACAAAGCTACACATAAATAGACAAGTCTGTCTATTTATTTTATATAAAACTAATATCGATATTATATATTATCACTTGCTTAATAGTCATCGTAATAATCCGACTTTTTATTGATCTTAACGAAAATGATTTTTCAATTAATTGACGATTAATTAAAAAAAAAGCATCCAAAACACCCTGATACAAAGGATTCCCGATCATAGTTCAAAAAAACAGCACTATAAATTACATCGAAAACTGAACCTCATTTTCTGAGATTTAATTAATTTCTGATAAACAAAAATTGATAATAATTAAAGAATAATACTTAATTACTCATCAAAAAAAAGAGGCAAATCAATGCCTCTTTTTTGTATTTTAATTGAAATTTAGTTTAAAATTGATCTTATGAATCTCCTTCAGGAATCAGATTGTTGTAAGTCTGCTCAACTAAGAAAGATATTGCTCTTTTTACAGATGCGCGTCCTTCCGGCGAATTCATGTCAACTCCGCAAAAGACACTTCCGTTCAAAGAAGAATACATATTCAGGTAATAAAGACCTGAAACCATTATTGCCATTATTGAGCGATAGATATCCATTTTCTCTTTGAAATGAGGGGTCATCATCAGTTCAAAAATATATTCTCCGTTTTGTTCCTGGGTATCAATTAGTTTTTTCAGTGATGTTCGGGGTTCGGATATGGTCCATAATAACAGCTTTTGAGCTTCTTTATTGGTGTATACGTAATCAAATTGCGACAGTAACATTGCCTCGATAAATGTTCTTCCACCGTCTTCTATATTCGGTTTCATCTTTTCTACTTCCTCTTTGGTTACCTGGACCCAATAATCCTGTGAGCGAAGATATTCATCCATCAAACCATCCATCCCGCCAAAATAAGTGTAGATCATTTTCTTGTCTACTCCGGCTGTAGCAGCAATATCGTTTATTTTTAATCCGGCATGTCCTTTTGTTTTCAGAATTTTCCCAACCGCATCCAAAAATTTCTTTTTGCTGCGCTCTTTATTTCTGATACTTCCCGCTGCTGATTTTCTTTCCATGACTAAAAATTCAATGATACAAGTTTAAGGATTTTTTTATAATTATTAATCACTATATGGTGTTTTATTTTAAATATTTTTATTAACTCAACTATAAGGTATTCAAAAAAGTATTATTCTAATCCAAATAAGCAGACAATCGGGCCACTCTAGCTGGAACTTCTTCCAATATCAGGGAAATAACAACACTTTATTTCTTTATATTCTAAATCTTGTATTTTTATTCTTTTTCAAAAAAAAACTAAAAAAACCTGCTCCAATCAACATCTGGAAGGGTTTTTATTACCTTGTTCAAATAATTTATATATTAAATTCAACTTATTTTTTAATTTTAAACACTTTATAGTGTCTTATTATGTATATTTGCACAAAACTAATAACCATTTTCATTATTAAACACAATTTAAACTGAAGAAATTAAAGAGAATTTCGAACACAAAAAGCTAAGGTAAAAGCACTCAATGTAAAACAGCATTACTAGAAAACTAATGATGCTGTTTTCTATTTTCTTCAAAATTAAGTCTTTTTTTTGATAATTCCTCTTCCTTTAGTAAGGCCAAACGCACCAGATTACAGGTATTTCTACACCAGATAAAGGCAAAAATGTCTTTTTACAATATAATAATCTCTCATTATAAAATATATCCTTATCAAGCAAAGCTCATATTGCATTCAGGCTGAGCCGGTGTTCTGATCCGGATATTATAGTTTTTTATAGGATTGTTCAACTAAAAATGATACGGCTTCTTTGATTTTATCACGCCCTTCCGGTGTATTGACATCTATGCCACAGAAAACACTGCCATTCACAGAGGAAAACATATTAAGGTAATAAAGCCCGGAAACCATAATGGCCATGATTGAACGAAATTCCTGCTCGTGCTCTTTGAACTGAGTGTCCATGAGTTTAAAAAGATGCTCTCCGTTTTCTTCCTGTGTAGCAGTAAGTTTTGCCAGTGATTTACGGGATTCTGATAATCGCCAGAGCAGCAATTTTTGAGCCTCTTCATTGCCATACACATAATCAAATTGCGACAGCAGCATTCCTTTGGTAAATGATTCCCATCCATCATCTGTTTTTGGGAGTATTTTTTCAACTTCTTTAGCGGTCGCTTTACTCCAATAATCCTGCAAACGGATATATTCATCTATCAGACCATCTAAGCCGCCAAAATAGGTATAGATCATTTTCTTATCTACTCCGGCTGTGGCTGCAATATCGTTTATTTTCAGACCCGCATATCCCTTTGTTTTAAGGATCTTTCCAACGGCATCCAAAAATTTCTTTTTACTGCGTTCTTTATTTCTAATACTTCCTGCTGCTGGTTTTCTTTCCATGACTAAACATTCAAAGATACAAGTTTATGAATTTTTTTTATCATTTTAAACACTAGCTAGTGTCTTATTATATATATTTGCAAAAATTTAACCATTCTATATACAGAAAATCGCTGTCAAAATTGAATGCATCAAAACTATTCAGATTGTACCATAGTTCTCCCTTAGCTTAGAATAAGGCGAATATTAGACGGCTAAGGGAAAACACTCACACAAACAGCATCATTGAAGTTGTAATGATGCTGTTTTATTTTTCTATTTTTTCTGTTGATAAAATTATTGATAAAATTTATCCCATGTCTTATAAATTCAGTTACTATTCTGTTTAATAAGCATTAATCTAAAATCTGAAAATTAAGCACATCAGGGATTTTAATTTTTAGAGCACATTTCATCTCAAACATCTATGTTCTCGGGAACAATATATCCGGATTTATTGATTTGTGTGAAAATAAAATAAAATAAAATAAAATAAAGGGTTGAATTAATACTCAGGACGTCCATCAGTTTCAGTCTTTAATCATAAAATTCAAAAAAAAATATTTACTAGACACTTTATAGTGTCTTAATGTGTATATTTGTGTCTAACTAACAACCATTCTATATATTAAAAACTATCTAAGTTGAAAAACCAAAACAATTCAGATTGTATTACTCAGTTTCATCCATTCAAGAGAATGAAGAAACACCAACTAAGGTAAAAAACTACAAAACAGCACTATAGGATTTTCTTATGGTGCTGTTTGCATATCTATAAAGATCAATGCAAGATCTCTTTTATTCTGGAGATTTCAGAGTTTTATAGGATTGATCTAGTAAAAAAGACACTGCTTTTTTTATTTTATTTCGCCCTTCAGTGGTATTAACGTCTATTCCACAAAAGATACTCCCATTTACAGAAGAATACATATTAAGGTAATAGAGTCCTGAAACCAAAATTGCCATAATCGAACGAAGCTCCTGTGCATTTTCCCCGAAATGAGAATCCATCATCAGTTTAAAGATATATTCTCCATTTTGTTCCTGGTTGGCAGTCAGTTTTGCCAGTGATTTTCGAGGTTCGGATAAGCGCCACAACAATAATTTCTGCGCTTCTTTATTGTTGTATACATAATCAAACTGAGACAACAGCATTTCTTCCATAAATATTCTACCTCCATCATCTATCTTCGGTTTTATTTTTTCAATTTCCTCCACTGTTACTTTACTCCAATAATCCTGTGAGCGAATATATTCATCCATCAGACCATCCATTCCTCCGAAATAATTGTAAATCATCTTTTTATCTACTCCGGCGATAGTTGCAATATCATTAATCTTTAACGCGGCATATCCTTTAGTTTTAAGGATCTTTCCAACGGCATCTAAAAATTTCTTTTTACTTCGTTCTTTATTGCGGATACTACCTCCTACTGACTTTCTTTCCATGGTAAATATTAGATGATACAAGTTTAAGGAAATTCTCTCTACTTTAGACACTGTCGAGTGTCTAATTTTGTATATTTGCAGAAACTAAAACCATTCTAAATAAGAAAGTACCGTTAAAGTGGGAGAATTAGAAACAATTGAGAGTGTAATTATGCTCGTTCCTTTTAAAAATAGTTTAAAATATTAAGCAACCAATGGAAAATATTTACACAAAAATGTCGTTAGAAATTCGATGATCTTTTTTTGAGTTTAAAGAGTAGGCACAAAGATTTCTTCACGATCTCCTTTTTTTTAAAATTAAATCTGAATTAATACATTTCCTGCTTTTTATTCATAATTTAATCAACTCAAAAACAATACTTTAAAGTCATTATTGTAAAATAAACTAGAAAAAAGGCAAAAAAAATCAAATTTTAAACACTTTATAGTGTCTTATTTCATATATTTGCATCAAACTAATAACCGTTTTGTATTTTAAAACACTATCTAAGTTGAAAAAGAAGAAAAATTCAGACCGTAATTATGTTCCCTCAATTTAAAGATAGTTTCGAATATTAAACAACTAAGGTAAAAACACTTACACAAAGACATCATTAGAAATCTAATGGTGTTTTTTGTTTTCAGGAAAAGATTACTCCGCCTGCTGTTTTCCACCTTTATCCGACATATTTGCAAGCTGATAGGGTTTAACTACAACTTTTCCCTCCTCAAATAAACCGTATAAAACCCTCATATAAAGAACATTACATTAATTATCGTAAAATAAATTAAAAAAAAATAAATTTTAAACACTTTATAGTGTCTTATTTCATATATTTGCATCAAACTAATAACCGTTTTATATTTTAAATCACTATTTAAGTTAGAAATTCAGGTCGTCATTACGTCCCTCAACTTAAAGATAGTTTCGAATATTAAACAACTAAGGTAAGATCATTTACCCAAGAGTATCATTAGAAATCTAATGGTACTTTTTCATTTTCAGGAAAGGCATTCTGCCAACTGCTGTTTTTGATGGATTAGACTACATCGGATATTTTTTTCTTACTAATTATTCCCCTGAGCGACTTCTATCACCCATTTTCTTTCCATTATCATAAAATAATAAGAGAGAAGGTAAAAAAAAACAAATATTAGACACTTTACAGTGTCTTATTTTGTATATTTGCACCAAACTAATAACCATTTTATATATTAAACACGATCCAGGTTGAAAAACTAAAAAGAATTTCGAGAAAAAACCACTAAGGTAAGAACACAAAACTTAGTCAGCAGCAATAGAATTCTAATGCTGCTGTTTTATTTTTGTATAAAAAAAATTCACTTTATTAACAGCAGCCAGCAAAGCTATTGATTACTGTCAGTTCTCTAAAAATCATAAAAACAGCTTCTACAAAACATGAAGTTCTAATGTTACTTTTGAGTAGCATAACATATTATATTCCGATAGCTATTTCTGGCTTTCTTTTATTTCTGACTGATTGCTTACTCTAAAAGATTTTGCCTATCCATGCTTATTTAATCAATATTATATAAAATCTATTCATCTATTTAATTGATTATCTACACATTTCGGGTATTTATCTTCAAAAACATAATGTTCAATTTAGTATCTACAGCAATTGAATGATAGGACATAATTAAATTATGGGAATAATCTATCAAAAATGGGCTGTGATTTGGTATAATTAAGCCTATATTTACCAAAAAATTTAAATTAATGAATTATAAGCTTGAGCTCAACACTCAGGAGCCTAACTCTAAAATTGTTTTTAATACGGTCATATTTGATTCGTTCAAGGTTAATATAGTTGAAAGATATATCGGTTCTATGAAGGCTCGTCCAACATTATGTGAAGCTTTATTTAAAGTCAGAACTTTAGACGATACAATGATTGAAAGAAGGGATGGTAATACCAGAGTAAAGATTAAAGGTGATGATTTTGAAGTCTACCACAGATTAAGCAGAGATCTGAACTCTTACGAGTACAAGAACAGATTGGTCAACAGAAAAGATGTTGAACAGAATTATGTTCATTTCATTTTGAGTTTAGTGATCGCTAACTATCAATTAAATTAATCTGTCCTTAGTATTTTAATCCCCTGCTGGCAGGCTCAACACCCATCTTTTGTTCAAAAAAAAATTGTAGTAATCCAATACTTCAATTCTATGTTATGGACATGGTCGGAGTACTCTGTATGCTGGGAATTTTATCGATACCGTTTTGTACTTTGTGAAAATAGATCAACTCATCCTGATGTTTCTTAGAATGTCATGATTTCCAATAAGCAGATGGAAGTTCTAAAGCAAAGACAGAAAGATTAAAAATAGATTTTTCAATCCTCAAAAATCCCAGCAGATGTTGGGGTTTTCTTTTGATGGTACTATAATCAATACATTTCAAGGATAAAAAAATCAAAATATCCGGCTGCCTGGCTTTATTTAAATTTTTCTAAATCAGATTATTGGTGATCACATAAGAAATGGCTTCAATAATATTTTTGACTCCTATTCTCTCAAATAATTTGCTTCTGTGAAACTTGATGGTACTTGGAGCCACAAAGAGCTGTTCTGCAATCTCTTCTATTTTCAATCCCTGAAGATAAAGTCTGATGATTTCAATTTCCCTTATTTTTAAGGTTATTTTGGCTTCTTCTGACCATTTTCCTGTAGAGAGATTATATTTCCAGTAGGTATCGGAAGTATTTGATAGTACGCGAATATTACCAGCAGCACGGTTGAGTGAGTATGAAACCACACATACTATTTTAGAAATGTCTCCTTTTTCGCACAATTCTATGGGTGTAATTTTATGATTGATAAGTACATCAACACTATTGGCGTATTTAACATGAAAATCATAAGTAATAGTATGCCGTTTTTTCTCTTCCGGTGAAAGACATTCAAAGAATTTGAATCCATAGATCTTCACTTTTTTCAATATGTCAAGATCTTCTGATCTTGTATATTTACGAAAAAAATTGAATCCCATTTTCTCTACTTCAACAGAGCCCAGCCCTGAAAAAAGAAAACGGTTCTCGGAAATAAGCTCCATTTTCCCAGTTTTCAGATCTGCAATGTAAATACAGCCAAAATTGGTTTCTGCTACAGCTTTAAGTGTATTAAAGTATTTGTTTGATACATTTTTTTCATCTGATTTTGGTAAAACCGACGAATTATCGCTACAAACTGAATTTATTATATCACTCATATTTTTGACATGATATTAGTGGACACAAAACTATTTTATTAGATTATTTTTACAAACATATCCATAATTAAGCTAAATAAAAAATCTATTAAAACTTAATTATAATTAAACATAAAACTGAAAATCTTTTATTTCAACATTAAAAAAATCTATAATTCCCCATTTTATTGATTATTTCCATATCTGTTAAAAATGTTTTCAGATTTTTTGGGGTACAAATTAGAAAATAAATGAAAAGATCAAAGACAATAAGGTTTCAGGAAAGTCTTTTTTAATAAGACAAAATTCACATATCCTTTATTACAAAAGAGCCTCATGATTATTCATCATCATTTTAATTCATCACTAAAGGAATTAAAACTATACGAAAGTATAGTAATATTAAATTTTTATTAAATTATTTTTACCCAAATCATAATTATAAAGTAAAAAAATCTAATAACCCTTCTAATAAAATGAAAGAACATCCAAAAATAATCACAGACTTGCCGGTAGCTAAGCTATCGTAAAGTTAAGAATTTTGATAATAAAAAAACATTAAGTAATTTCTGATTTGCAGGTGAGTATTTTGTAATGAATTTAATATTTTGTTTATAAAATAATCACGGATATCATTCAAAATAATTATACAAATCTTTTTTGCTTCGAATGTTGAACGTAATTAAAAAGAAATAATTCTATTATTCTTCCGATTCAGATCGCGTATCTCAAAATAGGTGATCAGGTGAAATAACAGGATCCTCCCCTTCCCACTTAGCGCCCAAATTTTTGATAATGAATCAATATCTCTGGATTTCTAAACGAAATTTCCAGGGCCGTATTGGTACGTCACGAATATAAGCTCAAAAGCTAAATATAAGCTTTATAGTGCTGCAGGAAGACTAGTATCAATTGGTATCACCCTGAATAACTCTATTAATGTAAGTAACCTTATCAATGGGGTTTATGTAATAGAAATAGAAGATGTTCGAGGAACCATACAAAAGAAATTCATAAAAGAACCATAACAGCTTTTATTAGTAATGAACTCAACCTTATTTTTCAGAAATTATAATTCTATCGCGCATGAAAAACTTTATATTTAGTCTATTAAGCCTCTTTCTGACGTTCGGCTCTTTATTCGGACAAAGAGATACTGAACATTGGATAGCTCCTTACTATGCTTCAACAAGCTACACCGAGGCTTTGTATTTATCTACAGATTCTCTGATTCCTTTTGATGTTACAGTGTATAGCAATAATATTGCCCTGGGAACTGTCACCATCAGTAAAGGCAGTCCACAGATTTATACGGTTCCTGTCACTAATATAGCCGCCACAGTTCCTGCTGAAGCTTTCACAGTGATCAATAAAGGCTTATATCTTAACGGTGCCAAACCTTTCTACTGCACGCTTAGAATGGTGAGCAACACTACTCACGCAGAAATTGTTACGAGCAAAGGTAAGGCAGGAATTGGGAAGGAGTTTTATGTAGCTGCAACTCCGTCTCCTTTTTCAAGTACGGGAAATAATTTCACTGCCGGTATTTTGGCTACAGAGAATGCGACCTCAGTAACGGTAACGTGGAATGCGGGTGTCAATTTTCTGGGCACTGCCCCAGCAGGTACAACGCATACTTTTATCCTGAATAAAGGAGAGTCTTTTATCTTCGCAGGTAATGGAGCCAATTCCTCGAATATAGGATCATTCATTGGAGCAAAAGTAGTTTCTGACAAGCCGGTTACTCTTACCAACGGAAACGTTAACGGAAATTTTGGAACTACAACCAATTCAGGATCGGATGCCATTTTGGATCAGGCTGTTCCTGTAGAAAGGTTGGGAAGTACATTTGCAATGGTAAGAACAAGATCTACCGCAGCAGACTTAGAGGGTGGCATTGTGATCGCTACTGAAAATAATACGGATATATTTTTAAATGGCTCTACCACGCCCGCTGCTACAATCAATCAGGGAGAATGGTATAGAATTTCAGGGGATGCTTATGTACTTCAGGGGACTTCCGGACATGCCAATATGTTTATAACCACCTCAAAAAATGTCTATTTGTATCAGCTGGTAGCTGTTAATAACAGTAGTGCGACTTGCGGGTTCAATTATATTCCTCCATTAAACTGTTTTCTACCGAGAAAAATAGACGAGATCGGCAAAATCAATGAAATGCCACTTCCTAATCCTACCCCAAGCGATATGGTCATTAAGTTAAATATCCTAACTGAAGCCGGCGCAACGGTAACAGTCAACGGAAATTTCCCTAATGCTACTCAGGGGCCTTATCCGCTGACCGGAAATGCATCATGGGTAACTTATGCGATAGAAGGAATTACAGGTAACGTAACTATTATTTCTGACAAAGCAGTCACTGCCGGTATCAATGGAGGATACAACACTTCCGGATATGGAGGGTATTTTGCAGGATTTTCATCAATCCCTGTAATTGCAAAAAAAACAGGAGACTGTGTTCCGGGTATTGTGCTGGAAGTAGATGACGGATATGATTCTTATCAATGGTTCTTAAATGGAGCTGCCATACCGGGAGCCACATCCCATACCTACACTCCTACTCAGGCAGGAAATTACACCGTAAAAGTAACAATGGGAAGCTGTCCACCGGTTACGACTCCTATTTATAAAGTCTTCCCTTGTTTATATGACTCTACTTCAACGGTTAATTCATGTGCTTCAAAGGTTATTACCCCAGCATTCTCCAATTCTGCCCAGACGCCACTGGGAAGTACAGTCACCATAAGTACTCCTCCCGCTCACGGAACTGTTACCTCACCCAACCCTACTACAGGGGCATTTACATATGTTCCCAATACAGGATATATAGGCCCGGACCTTATTGTATACCAGTTTTGCAGTAATGCACCGGAATTTATTGATTGTGAAAAAGTAACTTTACATTTAAATGTTGTACCATTCATTCTGGATGATGCCACCGTTAAAGCATGTCAGTATAACGGAAAAGGATTTTTTGACTTAACAAAAGCTGCTGTTACTTCTTACAGTCCTGTAGTGAAAAAGTTCTACCTTAGTATGGCAGATCTTACTTCTGACTCCAATCCAATTACAGATCCTACAAATTATAACTCTGCCGCCGGAGTTGTGTATGTAAAGGTAACGACCAGTGAAGGATGTACGGGCACTGCTAAAATTACGTTAGCTTTCTTTCCTTCTCCTGTAGTACATGATGGTTTGTTAAGTGAATGTTTTCTTCCGGAAGCAGAAAATCAGTCAAAATTTGATCTGACAGCGGCCAACATCACAAATGAAACACCTGTCACAAAGAGTTTTTATACAACATTAACGGATGCCGGCAATGATACCAATGAAATCCAGAATCCGACAGCTTATATCTCTGCAAATGCCACTGTTTATGCAAGAGTTTACAACGCAGACGGATGTTATTCCATTGCAAAAATTATTCTTAAGGTAATTCCTCCGAAAAGATCTGCAGTACTTACAGATAGAATCATTTGTATAGATGCCAAAACTACGTTAGATGCAGGCCCCGGATATGCTTCTTACCAATGGAGTACCGGAGCAACTACGCAAACAATACAGGATGTCATGGTGGGAACATACTGGGTCATTCTTGAAGATAACGGATGCTTTGTTAAACAGCCCGTCAATGTTAAAAAATCTCAGGATCCGGTGATTCAGGAAGTTGAAATTTCCAATAATACTGCAACCGTTCATATATCAGGAGGAAAAGCATCTTATCAATATGCGGTAGACACTCCTTCTAACTGGCAGGACTCTAACGTTTTCACAGGACTTACAAGAGGCCAGCATACATTCTATGTAAAAGATGCATATAACTGTACGCCGGTTTCTGTAGAAGTAACAGTACCTAACCTTATTAATGCGATCACGCCAAACGGAGATCATAAAAATGATTTTATTGACTATAGTGAATTGGCTTATAAGGAGAATCTTTCATTCGTAGTGTATGACAGGTATGGAAACAAGATTTTCACCGGAAATAAGTTTAATAACTACAGGTGGGACGGAAAGCATTTCGATAAAAAAATAACAACTGACACTTATTGGTATCATATTAACTGGAACGAATCCAACAAAGAAAAGACCCCAATTAAGTATACAGGATGGATTTTAGTGAAAAATATTGAATAATTTTCAAAATAACAGCTTAATGAACTACGATTATTCATCGTGGTTCATTAAATTTAACAAAAATTTAACCTAATAAACAATTTTCTATTATTCAGTGAACAAACTTTACATTATATGAAAAACTATCTACTCATTTTATTATTAATTATCTTAGGCATCAATGTCTCGGCTCAAAGGGATACCGACCATTGGTTTGCGCCTTATTATGCCTCTACAAGCTATACCCAGGCATTATATTTATCCACAGATTCAGTAGCTCCTTTTGTTGTTACTATTAACAGTAATAATGCACCTATCGGTACTGTTACCATTAGTAAAGGAGCCCCTCAGACTTTTGTTGTACCCATACCTAATATAGCTGCTACAGTAACATCAGATGCGTTCAATGTTATCAATAAAGGACTATATGTACAGGGAACCAAACCATTCTACTGCTCATTAAGAATGGTAAGCAGCACTACGCATGCTGAAATTGTAACCAGTAAAGGTAAAGCCGGAATTGGTAAAGAGTTTTATGTTGCAGGAACGCCTACTACCGCATCATCTTCAGGTTTTAACTTTACCGCAGGGGTGATGGCAACAGAAAACAATACGGTTGTGACTACTACCTGGAGTGGAAATGTAACATTCTTTGGTGCTACGCCGCCAGCCAATACCCATACTGTTACCTTAAATAAAGGACAGTCTTTTATTTTTGCAGGAGGTACTGGAACTAATGGACTTAACCAATCTGCTTTTATAGGAGCCAAGATTGTTGCTGATAAACCCATCACTCTTACCAACGGCAATATCAATGGAAATTTTGGAAATAATACATCTTCAGGATCAGATGGAATCCTTGATCAGGCCGTACCTACAGAAAGACTTGGAAGTACTTTTGCCATGGTAAGAACCCGATCAAGCAATCCGGATCTGGAAGGAGGTATTGTTATTGGAACTGAAGACAATACCCAAATATTCATTAACGGAGCCAATACGCCTATCGCTACAATCAACAGTGGTGAATATTACAGGATCCAGGGAAGCAATTATGTTCAGCAGGGAACTTCCGGGCATTTCAATATGTTCATTACCACTTCAAAAAATGTATATCTGTATCAATTGGTTTCAGTGGATAACAGCAGTGCAACCTGTGGTTTCAACTATATCCCGCCATTAAACTGTTTCTTACCCAGAAAAATTGATGAAATAGGAAAAATCAACGAGATGCCAACCGGAACCGGAACAAGCAGTACTGTTCCAAGCGGAACCGTTGTAAAATTGAATATTTTAACAGAAGCAGGAGCTAATGTAACCGTAAACGGTATTACTCCTACAGCGGCACAAGGACCTTTCCCTTTAACAGGAAATTCTAACTGGGTTACTTATGCATTGTCACCTATCACCGGAAATGTGACCATTATTTCTGATAAAGCCGTAACTGCAGGTATTAACGGAGGGTACAGTACATCAGGTTACGGTGGATACTTCTCGGGGTTCTCCTCTATTCCATTAATTGCCAAGCAGACAGGAGACTGTATTCCAGGTCTTGTTCTGGAGGTTGATGACAGCTACGATACCTACCAGTGGTATCTGAACGGAAATCCTATTCCCGGGGCCAACTCCAACAGCTATACTCCTGTAGCTTCAGGAAACTATACGGTAAAAATCTCAGTAGGCTCATGTACTCCGGCAACCACTCCGGTTTATAAAGTATATACCTGTCTGAATGAGACCACCAAAGCAATGACTGTTTGTGAAGGCTACCAGTCTATTGTTCCCGAATTTACAAATTCTACCCAAACTTATGTACCGAGTACGGTAACCATCATTACGCCTCCGGCAAACGGTACGGCAACTGTAGATCCGGCAGGAGTTGTTAATTATGTTCCAAACTTTGGGTATATGGGAATGGATACTATTGTTTATAAATTCTGCGGAAACAACCCGGACTTTACAGATTGTGAACAGGTAACTTTAACATTAACTGTTTCTGAAAGCCCAATCGTAAAAGATGTTACTTTAAAATCATGTTTTACACCTGCTAACCCTGTATTGGGATTATTTGATTTAACATCCGCAGGAGTTAATGTGCAGCCGGGAACTACCAGAAAATATTATCCATCCCCTACCGATGCACAGAACGGAACAAACGAAATCCTTACCCCGGCCAATTACATTGCTCCAAACGGTGTAGTTTATATCAAAGTAAGCAATGCCAACGGATGTTTTAAAATTGCAGAAGTAACTCTTGTTGTGATCCCTCCAATGTACTCAGATGTTTTAAAAGATAAAATAATCTGTATGGAAAATACCACAACATTAGATGCCGGACCTGGTTTCACAGGGTATTTATGGAGTACGGGAGCAACCACCCAGGTTGTCAACAACTTAGGAGTGGGTGTTTATTGGGTTGATCTTAAAACCAGAGAATGTACAACCAGACAGACGGTTAAAATCTACCCTTCCGAAAATCCTGTTATTTCCGATGTTAATATTACAAACAATACTGTTACAATAACTGTTATTGCCGGAACACCACCTTACCAGTATTCAATGGATAATATCAACTGGCAGGATGACAATGTATTTACCAACGTACCTAGAGGGGTTACTACCTTCTATGTAAAAGATTCTTACAACTGTGTTCCTTTGCAGGTAGATATTACCGTACCTAATCTGATTAACGTAATCACCCCTAATGGCGATGGAGTAAATGATGTACTTGACTATTCTGCTTTAGCCGGAAAATCCAATTTAACATTTAACATTTATGACAGATATGGAAGTAAGATCCATGAAGGAAATAAGCAAAGCGGATACAAATGGGACGGAACTATTGCAGGAAAAAAAGTAGCCACAGGGACTTATTGGTTTGATCTTGGCTGGAATGAGTCCAACACCAAGCAGACTCCAATAAAATTCACAGGATGGGTTATGGTAAAAAACAGAGACTAACTGATCCTAAAGATTGAAAAGAGCCACGGATCCGATCACAAAAAAATAATTTACTTACTATTTAAATATCTATTTTTATTATGAAAAAGCTTTTATATACATTTCTAATTTTTGCTTCAGGAATGGTACTCGCGCAAAAAAGCAATACTGTAAAATTTGCCGTTTACAATGATGTAATAGGAACAGCTAAAATGTTTGACAACTACAAAAGCAGTATTGAAAAGATAAATGTTTTTAAGACTAAAGCAAACCTTCCTTCCCATCTGAAAAAGTTTGAATACCTTGCTGATAATGGTTTGGCAGAAGTGAAACTGAAAAAAAATGGGGCCTATCCCGACAGTATATCTCTTGAACTTCTTAACAGTCAGAACAACGTACCGAAAAACAGCCCGGTATTTATTGATGGCTATAAGATTGAAGGGCCGGATACCAGAATTTATAGTGAAATGATTGAAAATACTGACATTATAGATTATAATGGGCAGAAGTGTTTAAGCATATCTACCGCAAAAAAGTAAATGCTCTTCCAGATAAAAAGCTAGTAAAAAAACAACAGGCTGTCTCCAAAGTGAGGCAGCCTGTTGTTTTTTATAAAAATAAATACAGTAAAAATCCACTCTAAATTATTTGAATATTTTTTGTGCAAACCGGTAAAGGCATCTTCTCCAGGTCAGCCATTCATGGTAGGTTTGTGGAGATTTGTACTGAGAATACGGATACTTATTTTGTTTAAAATAAGTAACGATAGCTTCGTTAAATTCAAGGAATCTATGGTCCTCTTTCTCTCCAATTCCGATAAAGAAGAAAGGCTTCTGTCTTGACTTTAAGAGATTACCGATAGGAAGTTCCTTAAAAGGTTCTATTTTGGTTCCCTCATAAATGACAGGACTAAATGATCCAATAGCAGAAAATAACTCAGGATGACGGGATCCAATCAGCATAGCCTGATAACTTCCACGGGAAAGTCCTGCAATAGCCCTTTTACTTGTAGTTTTATATTTCTTTTCAATGTAAGGAATCAGTTCCTGAACCACAATCCTGTCAAGGTTTTGAGCAGAAAGTACAGTTCTCGGATAATTGTCCGGCATTTTTTCTTCTTCAGGGTTAAGAGCAACTCCGTAATCCATCACCACGATCATTTCTTTCGCCTTTTTCTCTGCAAAAAGATTGTCCAGAATATTTCTGATATATCCTTGTTTTTCCCATCCGGTAATATCCTCACCAGTTCCATGATAAAGATATAAAACAGGAAGTCTTTCAGTTCCGTAACCTGGAGGAAGGTAAACTTTAAAATTTCTCTTTCCATGAGTAATGATCGAGTTCAAAGAATCATCAACAATTTTCCCGTGCTTTACCTTTTTCTCAAAGAAGAAATCTTCTCGTGAATCTACTTCAATAGCACTCGTCGGCTGGCCATAGCCAAAATAAAGCTCGGTATTGGGATCATTGGTTCGTTTACCATCCACATTGAACCAGTAATAATGAAATCCTATTTCCATGGGTGAAGCAGAAATTCTCCAAAAACCATCTTTGTCTTTGTTAACAGTAGTTTTCAAATTCTGCATCCCGTCTCCCCCTTCTAAAGTAACAGATTTTGCCTCGGGAAAATAAACTTTAAACTGAGCTTTGCCTTCGGGGGTGATCTTAGGAAATTCTTTTCCTTTCTGTGCTGTTACAGAGGTCTCTTCTTTTTGGGAAAATACCATAACAGAGGATAAAGTAACTATAGAAGTGATTATAAAGTTTCGCATTGAGTTCGTTTCAGAATGATAGAAAGCGTGTAATTTAAGAATTTAAACTTAAAAATGCTATCACTTCCCTATTCCAAATGGTTAATTCCTGCGATAAAATTTTCATGAAAAGCTGTATTATGATCGTAATCATAATAAAATATCTTGATATCACTTACTTTTGAAAATGATAATCTTAGTGATATCACTATCACACCAAAATCTTTTAGCTTCCCCATGAGGGAAGTTTTTTAATTCATTTTAACCGGTTTCATAGGTGTTTTTTATTTTGAACGATAACTACAGATAAAACGTATTAAAGCCCTAATCATCGATCCTATAATCCGAAAACATTCTTTTTAAATAAAAATCTGAAATCGTTCGGTCGAAATAGTAAATCTTTAAATGTTTCTTCCAGATCGTGAATGATGATTCCGGATTCTTCCCTCTTTTTCGATCAATTATAAATTCCCGCCAATAAATAACAATTCTAACGCAAACATAATCAACCATTTAAAACAACAGAAAAGGCAATAGGTATTCAATATCATACCTGGCAACATAAAATACGCTGGTTTTCCTTTTAAATAGCTATAATTTGATTAAATTTAACCTTTATAATGTAGGTATAAAAACACGTAGAAAAATCTCTGTATGAATAAGAAAAGTGCCACCATCTATGATATTTCAAAGAAGCTTAACGTGAGTGTGGCAACTGTTTCAAGAGCATTGAACGACCATCCGAGAATAAGCCAGGCCACGAAAGAACTGGTACGCCAAACGGCCAAGGAAATGAACTATAAGCAAAATAACCTTGCCAAAGCCTTAAAAAGTGGTGAAACCAAAAATGTCGGCATCATTGTTCCTTACATCAACACCAACTTCTTTTCATCTGTGATACGGGGAATTGAGGAGGAGCTTTCTCCGCTTGGGTATCATGTGATTATCTGCCAGAGCCACGAAGATGCCAATATTGAAAAAAGACAGCTTAATACCTTGCTTAATGCTCAGGTAGACGGCATTTTCATGTCTGTATCCAAAACGACAACAGATACCACCCATATCCAAAACATTTTAGACACCTCCAATACACCGATTATCTTTTTTGACCGTAAAAAAGATATCGCAGGCATCAGCACCGTGACCATTGATGATTATCGCGGGGGGTATATGGCCACCGAACACCTGATCAAAGAAGGTTATAAAAATATCTGTCATTTTGCAGGAGACCTTAACCTTGAAATTTATCAGAATCGTCTTAACGGGTATAAGCAGGCTCTTACGGATCACCATTTACCTGTAAAAGAAGACAATATAATTTCTACAGAGAGTTCAATAGATGGCGGAATTGAAGCTATTAAAAAGCTTTGGAATAAAAAATCTGTTCCCGATGCTATATTTTCGTCCAGTGATTTTGCAGCCTTAGGCGCTTGCCAGGAATTGAAAAAACGCAACATAAAGATTCCTCAGGAAGTTGCTGTTATTGGTTTTTCCAACGAGCCTTTCACTCAATTTATGGAGCTTCCGATCAGTTCAGTTGATCAGACTCCGGTATTAATGGGAAAAATGGCTGGGCAGGTATTTTTGGAAAGTGTAAAAGAGAATGGATCCGGAGTTTCCATTGAGAAAAAGGTTGTGCTTACCCCGCAGCTTTATATCCGAAAATCGTCTAAGAAAAAATAGTTTTTCTTCTGAGATTGATTGTTTACATAAGCTATCAACAGCCTGTTTGTTATTCTGACGAAGGAAGAATCTCAATTTATAATCAATAGGTAAGTTTTGGCTTAAGCCAATGATAATTTCTCTTTTTTTAAAACGGGCTCCTTTTCATTACGCTCAGGATAATAACCCGTTCCTATTGAATGAGATTGTCGTTTTTTCATTCTGTTCCCAATCTTCATGCAGGCTCGAGGGTGTAAGATCAAAACTGATGAATCTTTTGAAATTCATAGGAAAAGGGGTGATAATCAAGATTGGTATGTTTTTTATATTCTTCGGGAAACTTTTCAATAACGTCATAGTACATCCCCAATTCGGTCTCTATATTCTGGAAGCGACTGAGGTAAATCACTTTCCATAAACCACCGCCTATTGAGAGTACGTCTTTTTTGTTATCTCCATGATACCATTTTATAATGGGAGTATCTCCTATATTACAGCATACAGTATGCTGATCCAGGATATCTATCCACTGATATTCTACAGGAATCAGGATCTGGTTTTCTGTATTGATCAGCCCCCACTTTCCCTGTCCTAGCCTTCCCTTATATTCGTCACCATTCCACGACTTGTTATCCCATAAAAATTCGTAAAAAAGCTCATTAGACTCATCATCATATTTCCAATGATAGTCACCTATAAAAATCTTAAAATATTTTTGATCGATCAAAGGAGATATATAATCATAAACAGGAGGTATAATCTGGAAGCCATTAATTAGCATAACACCCCATTTTTTCTCTCCTTCAATCATATTATAAAATCGAACCATTCCATTTGAATAATCAACGATTTTTGACACCTTAAGTTCCTCTATATTATTATACTCATCAGCTGTATAGACTTTTCCGTCTTTGTACTGAAAGATTGATATTTTAAGTCTTTTAGATAAGAAAATGGTCTCATAAAGCTCTAAAGGATTTTCCATATTATTTTGTACATCTTAGATGTAAAGTTTTTATTCCGTTGTATACATCCATTCTATTATCTTTTCAGTGGTGTATGCAAATGATCGTTCCATTTTTAATACTCCATCATTGTAGCCTTGAATGCCGTTCAAATATACATTGTTTTTACCTCTGATAAAAGAAAATGCCCTCTACATTACATAGAAAGCATTTTCAATCCTAATATTTATATAATCGAAAAACAGTTTTTACAAACTCACTCCCCTTCTCCAGGGAATAAAATCGTTTTGGTTTAAAATAGCAGCTTTGGTTTTCACTTCTCCGCTGGCTACTTTGATGATAAATTCCAGCAGTTCTTCTGCTTTTTCATCAATAGTTTTTTCTCCGGTAATCACATCTCCGGTATTAAAATCGATGATATCCGGCATTCTCTCGGAAAGAGAAGTGTTGGAAGATATTTTCACCACGGGAACCACAGGATTTCCGGTAGGAGTTCCCAGACCGGTTGTAAATAGCACAATATTGGAGCCCGAGCCTACCAAAGCCGTCGTACATTCTACATCATTTCCCGGTGTACAAAGCAAATTCAAGCCGGGTTCTTTGATATATTCAGTAAAATCAAGAACGTCATTGATTGGGGATGAACCTCCTTTTTTAGCGGCACCTGCAGATTTCATAGCATCGGTGATCAATCCATCTTTAATGTTTCCCGGCGATGGATTCATATCAAAGCCTGAACCTGCCGCAACTACTGATGCTTCAAAGTCTTTCATCAACTGTAAAAACCTTTCTGCATCTTTTTCGTTTACACAACGGTTGACCAGCTCCTGCTCCACTCCGCACAGTTCCGGAAATTCTGAAAGAATGGTAGCACCTCCTATTCCGGCCATTAAATCCGACAGATGTCCTAATACCGGATTGGCAGAAATCCCTGAAAATCCGTCTGAACCGCCGCATTCCAGCCCTAATACAAGCTTTGAAAGCGGAGCCGGTTTCCTTTGGATATCATTAGCTTTTTTGATGGCTTCGTAAGAATCTTTAATGATTCCGCTGAGCATTTCATCCACCGTTCCGGACTTTTGCTGTTCGTAAACGATGATTGGTTTATGATTTTGCGGACTAATCTTTTCTAAGGCATCCTTAAAAATCTGTACTTGAAGATTCTGGCATCCAAGACTCAAAACCGTTGCTCCGGCAACATTCGGATTGTTGACGTATCCTGCCAGAAGTCTTCCCAACGCTTCTGCATCCTGACGAATTCCGCCACAACCACCCTGATGAGTGATAAATTTAACTTCTACATTTTTAAAAATTCTTGAATCCTGATCTTCTTCAGCAACTGCTTCCGCCTCTGAATTATGGATTAAAGATCTTAATAATAACTGGTGTTTGGTTGTTTTCTCAAATAAAAGCTCTTTTTCAAAAACATCTTTTAAGATCTCTACATTTCTGTTTTCACAAAAAACCAGCGGAAAGAACAGCCATACATTTTCTGTTCCTACCTGTCCGTCTTCTCTGTGGTAGCCCATGAAGGTCTTGTCTCTCCATTGGTCAACATTCGGGGCTGTCCAGGAAGTGGTTTCTGTTTTCTTTTGTACTTTTGCACTTTGGTGTTTCACATTCAGGGTAGTGATTACTTCTCCTTTTTGGATCGGCTGGCTTGCTTTTCCCACCAAGACACCGTACATAATGATAGAATCTCCCTCTGAAAGATCTTCCGTTACAAATTTATGCTTAGCCTTAGTATCTTTTATGATGTCATAAGTAAGATGACCCAAAGTAACAGTCTCCCCTTGCCTCAAATCAACCAGTGCAACTGCTACATTATCTTTGGGATTTACTTTCAGTACTTTCTTTTGCATGATTTTTAAGAATAAAATTGAACGAAATTGTGATAAGCCGTTTCTGTGTCGTGATGATCAATTTCCCATAATGCTTTTGCTACGGCAGATTTCAAGCCTTTAACCTTAGTGAGGTCCGTATCCCAGAAAGATGCTTCGCTTAATGCCAGCTCCGCAACGGTTTCATAATCATTATAATGAGTCCAGATCTCTTTGAATTTCTCAACCACAGAGCTTTCATCATTCAAAGGAAGCAATTTCTCACCATAACTTCCCTGATAAAAACGGATTAAACTTGCCAGAGAGAAAGTCAGGTTAAGCGGTAATTTCTGATTGATGTCAACATACCCTAAAAGGCTTGGAAGGATTCTTACTTTAAATTTGGATACAGAATACAAAGCGATACTTGACAAATAGTGTTTGATAAAAGGGTTTTTGAACCTGTCAAAAACATCTTCTGCAAAGTTTTTCAATTCATTTTCATCCAATCCCAAAGTCGGGTTCACTTCATTGAAAATGGTTTCACTTAAAAAATTACCGATAAAGGGATTCTCAATAGATTCCTTCACTGTTTCCATTCCTGATAAAATAGCAGGAGCCAGCATCAAAGTGTGCCCGCCATTCAAAATCCGTACTTTTCTGAGACGGTAAGGCTGAATATCATCCACCACAAGGATCTGCTCATTAATCTGATCAAAAGGTATCCTCCCTTTCAGATTATTAACATCCTGAATTACAAAAAGTAAAAATGCTTCCGAAACCACCATCATCCGGTCTTCATAATCAAGCTGTTCTTCGTAAGATTCAGCATCATCTTTAGGATACCCCGGTACAATCCTATCTACCAGCGTATTATGAAAATAATTATTCTGTTCGATCCATTGTGCGAAACGATCGTCTAAATTCCACAGTTTTGCATATTGAAGGATGATTTGTTTTAAAGCTAAAGCATTGTCTTCAATCAGTTCACACGGGATAATTCTCAATCCTTTTTCAGGAGCTCCATTGAAATGTTTAAACCTTTCATATAGTAAAACAGTTACTTTCGCAGGAAAGTTTTTGTGCGGACCCTGATAAGTATTTTCAAGTTCATCATAAGCAATTCCCGTTTCTGTGGTATTGGAAAAAACAAATTCCAAGGCCTCTTCTTTGGCTAATGCAAGGAACTCATCATAGTGTGTATAGGGATTGACTGATTTTTGAATAGCGGAGATAATCTGTTTTTCATCAATGATCTCTCCTTTTTTAATCCCTCTTGTAAAAAGAGTGTACAGATTATCCTGTTCTTCAAGCTTGTGAACGGAACCGCCCTGAGTAGGCTGCACATTCACAATTCCGGCATTGAATCCTGTTTTTTTGTTAAGCAAATCAATCACATAATCTGTGAAACCCCTCATGAAATTACCCCCTCCAAACTGCACAATTTTAATAGGCAGTTTCTCCTGAGAATCATTGAATTCACGATTTAATTTTTGTTTTATCTGATTTTCCATCTTTATTATTTTGAATATCCTTTTTGACTTTAACGCAAAGACTGCAAAGATTTTTTATTGATTTTAAGTTCACAAAGCCATTTCAGTCAGCTATTTTTATTGTGATGTTAAAGGAATATTGAGTTATTGTATCGCTTTGTATTTTGGGACTAATGTTTTCATTACACTCCATGCAATCAGGTAAGCAACGGCACAGATGGAAAAAATGATCATATATCCTTTGTCTATTCCATCTGAAATGATCACACCGGATTTTTCCAGGTTGTATAAAAAGTTCTCAGGCAGACGCTCATTGATGTACTGCGGGTATTTTTCAAGCAATGGTGTTCCGTCAACAGTTGTCCATGCTTTATGGGCATGGTCAAACAATACCCCGGATGACTTATTGATAAGAAAAGAACCTACTCCTCCTGCCATTCCTCCAATTCCGGTAATGGTTGCAATCGCTTTTTTAGGAAACATATCGCCAACGGTGGAGAAAATATTGGCTGACCACGCCTGATGAGCTGCTCCTGCAATTCCGATAATCAATACGGGAATCCAATAGGTAACAGAACCTAAAGGCTGTGCAAACAAAGCCAGTAACGGGAAAAATGCAAAAATCAGCATTGCTTTCATTCTTCCTGAATAGGCATTCATACCTTTCTTTTCTACGAAATATTTAGGAAGCCAGCCTCCGATAATGGACAGTAAAGTAATCATGTAAAGCACGAACAGCGGTAATGCACTTTGAGTAGAATCCATTTTATAAACGGAACTCAGATAAGCAGGTGTCCAAAAAAGGAAAAACCACCAGATCCCGTCTGTCATAAACTTTCCGAAAGCAAAAGCCCACGTCTGTCTGTAGCTGAAACATTCTTTGAAAGAAAATCTCTTTTCTGCACCTGATCCATTTTCAGCCGGGAAATCATCCTGATCCTGCTGAATGTAGATCAGTTCGTTTTCATTCACTTTGTGATGTTCATGAGGTTTCTTGTAATAAAACACCCAAAGCCCCATCCACACAAAACCTAAAGCTCCGATGATGATAAATGCCCACTCCCAGCCCATAGATTTTGCAATAAAAGGAATACTAACCGGTGCAGCCAAAGCTCCTACCGTTGCTCCGGCATTGAAAATACTCGTTGCCAATGCTCTGTCTTTTTTAGGGAAATATTCTGCTGTTGTTTTGATGGCTGCCGGAAAATTTCCTGCTTCACCTACAGCCAGAACAAAACGGGCAAAGATAAAGAGGGTAACACTTGTACTGATAATGGCTCCGGCGTTATCTACCGTACCGATGATTTCTTTGGACTCTTCAAAACTTACCAGCCAGTTTCCGGTAAGAACTCCTGAAGTCGCGATTCCGCAGAATGCATGAATAACCGCTCCTACAGACCATATTCCGATAGCCCATAGAAATCCTTTTTTGGTATCCATCCAGTCCACAAACTTCCCTGCAAAAAGCATACTTACCGCATAGAAAATAGAGAATAATGCGGTGATATTTCCATAATCATTATTGTTCCAGTGAAATTCCGGAGCAATGAAGTCTTTCCAGGTAAGAGACAGCACCTGGCGATCCATATAATTGATGGTCGTTGCAATGAAAAGAAGTACACAGATCGTCCATCTGAAGTTACTCGGTTTCGAGGATATTTCTTTTTTCATATCAATCGTTAATAGTATTGATTTTTATTGATTTTGACAACAAAAAGGAGCAAAAAACTCCCTATCCATACTGATTTCAGTACAGGAATTATTATTTTCTTAAACCATTATGATTTGATTAGGGAATTTGGAATAATGAAGTTAAGCTTTGCTTTAAGATCAATGAATCTTCCTTTTCAAATTCCTTTAATGGTTTTATTAAAATTGTAAGGATCTTTATCTTAATTCTTTAATGATCTGAATGGAACCGGCAACTGTCTCTGTAATTTTTCTGTAATCATATTGGCTTTCTTCATTTTTCACAAATAACTGTGAGCCTAAACCGACACAGTAGGCACCTGCGGAGATCCATTGTGTAATATTTTCTTTTGTGGGAAGCACCCCGCCTGTCGGCATAATATTCGTCCATGGCATTGGCCCTTTCACTGCTTTGATGAACTCTGGTCCTCCAACCTGTGTTGCAGGGAATATTTTAACTATTTCAGCACCCAGCTCTTCTGCATAAGAAATTTCAGAAACAGAACCACAGCCTGGCATCCATGCTACTTTTCTTCTGTTGCACACCTTAGCCACTTCGGGATTTAATAACGGAGCTACAATAAAGTTTGCACCATTCTGAATGTACAGTGAAGCGGTTCCGGCATCGACAACCGAGCCTATTCCTACAATCATTTCAGGCAGTTCTTCTGCGGTATATTTTATCAGTTCAGTGAAAACTTCATGAGCAAGGTCGCCCCTGTTGGTAAATTCAAAAACGCGGGCACCGCCCTCATAACAAGCCTTTATGATATTCTTGCCTATTTCAGCATCTGCATGGTAAAATACAGGAACAATTCCTGTCTCCTTTGCTTTTAATGCTACTTCTATACGGGTAAATCTTGCCATAATTATCTTTTTATTCTTCCTCCTGAATTTCCGTTCATAACTTCCATAATATCTTCAACACCAGAGTAATTGATATCTCCGGGAATGGTATGCTTAATAGCGCAGGCTGCATTGGCAAATTTCAATGCCTTTTGCTCATCAAAGTGAATCAAACCATAAATAAGACCTGCTGCAAAAGCGTCTCCGGTCCCGATTCTGTCGACTACAGGGTTAACCTCCAGAAGCTCAGTTTCAAAATAATTCCCGTCCACTAAAGCTCTTCCCTGCGTCTGCTGAGAACTCGCTGTAACACCTATTCTTATTTTATCGAAAATTTTATGAATGGAGGGGATCTGTTGTTTTAATTCTTTACAGGCTTCAATGAAACCTTCTTTATCTGAAGAAAACTGAGTTCCGAGAATTTCATTGATTTCATTCACTCCACCCATGAAAATCGTAGAGTAAGAGACCAGTTCTTTCAAAACTTCGTTCCCATTTCTGCCGTATTTCCAAAGGTTGGAACGGTAGGCCGGATCTGTTGTAATCTGAATTCCTTTTTTTTGAGCGGTTTTCAGACCTTGCTTTAATGTTTCATAGGCCGTTTCAGAAATTCCGGGGCTGATACCAGTCCAGTGGAAATATTCGCAATCTTCAAGGACCTTTTCCCAGTCTACATGGCCAGCCTGAATATTGGCAAACGATCCGTTAAGCCTGTTATATGCTATTCTGCTGGCACGGACAGATGAACCCACTTCCAGAAAATACAGCCCTAACGGATGTTCATTTTTACTGATGAAAGTCGTGTCAATTCCAAAGCCTTTGATGAAAGAAACAGCAGATTCTCCCACAAAATCATTGGAAACACAGCTGATATGTTTCACTTCGCAGCCCATTGCTGCTAATGAAGACGCTACATTAAGCTCTGTTCCTCCGAAAAAGAACTCCATTTCGTGGCTTTGTTTCATGGTTCTGTTTCCGGGTGGGGAAAGACGCATGATCACTTCACCGAATGTGACTATTTTACCTGTCATAATGTATTAAATGTACAGATTCAATGATTGTATTTGAATTTTAAAAATCAAAATAATTTTTAGCGTTGTGATAACAGATGTCTGAGATCGTTTTCCCGATCAGCTCTATATCATCCGGAAGTTCTCCGTTTTTCATCTCTTCTCCGAAAAGGTTACACAATACTCTTCTGAAATATTCGTGTCTCGGATAAGAAAGAAAGCTTCTGGAGTCGGTAAGCATTCCTACAAAGCAGCTTATTAATCCCATATTGGAAAGAGCATTCATCTGCTTGATCATTCCATCTTTTTGATCGAGAAACCACCATCCTGAGCCGAACTGTACTTTTCCTTTGATGCTGCCGTCGTTGAAATTCCCGATCATGGTGGCAAAAATTTCGTTATCGGCAGGGTTTAAATTGTATAAAATGGTTTTCGTCAATCTGTCTTTTCCATCTAAAGTATTTAATAATTTAGACAACGTTTCAGCCTGAACAAAGTTTCCGATAGAATCCCAGCCTGTATCCGGACCCAGAATTCGGTGCATTCTTTCATTGTTATTCCTCAATGCACCCAGATGAAACTGCTGAACCCACCCATACTGATGATATGCTTCACCCAGGAATAATAAAATAGCTGTTTTGAACTGATTCACCTGTTTTTCGGCAATTACTTTTCCTGCCAGTTTATCATTGAAAATAGCATTCACTTCGGCTTCTGTAGCCTCTTCGAAAGAAATATTGTTCAGACCGTGGTCACAAAGTCTGCATCCGTTTTCATGGAAATAGTCGATTCTTTTAAGTAAAGCATCACATAACGTCTGGTAAGAATTGATTTCAATTCCCGCGGATTCGCCCAGTTTAGAAATATAATCAGGGAAATTATGATTTTCAATTAAAATAGCTTTGTCAGGACGGAAAGCGGTGCTTACTTTGATGCTGAAGTCACTTTTTGCAAGGTCCTGATGGTAATTCAACACATCTGTAGGGTCTTCCGTTGTACACAGAGATTCTACATTCATCATTTTCAGAAGACCTCTTGTTGATTTTTCAGGAGTCTGAAGCTGAGCAGTGATGTTGTCATAAATTTCAGATGCATTATCCCCACACAAAAGTTCATCAATTCCGAAGTATCTTTTTAATTCCAAATGAGTCCAGTGATACAAAGGATTTCTCAAAGTATAAGGAACTGTTTTTGCCCATGCTTCAAATTTTTCTTTGTCTGAAGCATCTCCTGTGATGAATTTTTCATTTACTCCCATCGTACGCATGGCCCGCCATTTATAGTGGTCGCCTGCAATCCACACTTTTGAAATATTCTCAAAAACAGTGTCTTCTGCAATATCTTTAGGAATCAGATGATTATGATAATCAATGATTGGTTGTTTTTCTGCGAATCTGAAGTAGAGTTCTTCAGCGTATTTATTTTGTAATAAAAATTGATCTGTTATAAAAGGTTTCATTCTAGTCTAATTCTGTTGTTATTCATTAGCCGGTCTTCCGATTGTTGCCAGGATTCCGCCATCAACGTAAATAATTTGTCCGTTGATAAACTGACTGGCCTCAGAAGCCAGGAAAATAGCTGTTCCAGCAAGGTCTTCGGGGTTTCCCCATCTTCCTTCCGGAGTTCTGCTGATGATAAAATCATTGAAAGGGTTCCCATCCACGCGAATAGGTTCTGTCTGAGAGGTTGCAAAATATCCGGGACCGATTCCGTTCACCTGGATATTGTGTTTGGCCCATTCTGTTGCCAGATTTTTGGTAAGCATTTTAAGACCGCCTTTTGCAGAAGCGTAGGCTACTACATTATCACGACCCAGCTCACTCATCATCGAGCAGATATTGATGATCTTTCCCGATTTTCTTTTGATCATATATTTGCCGACTAATTTCGACATGATAAAAGGTCCGGTAAGATCTACATCGATTACTTTTCTGAAGTCTTCCACCTCCATATCAATAGCGGGAACACGTTTGATGATACCTGCATTATTGACAAGGATATCTATTTTTCCATGGGTAGCTTCCATCAAAGCTACTTTCTGAGCAGCTTCAAGCTCGTCTGTTACATCAAAAAGATAACCGGTTGCATTATATCCTTTTTCATGATAATATTGTAAAGCCTGGTCTAGTTTTGACGGGGTCGTACTGGTGATTGCCAATTCAGCTCCTGCAGCAGCAAGACCTTCAGCCATAGCCATTCCTAATCCATGGGTACCGCCTGTAACAACGGCTACTTTGCCGGATAAATCAAATAAATTCATTGGAAAAAATTACTTTAGTTCGTTTGTTTTGATGCCGTCCATATCACCGTAGTCCATATTTTCTCCGGCCATCCCCCAGATAAAAGTATAATTGGAAGTTCCTACACCGGAATGAATAGACCATTCGGGAGAAAGCACCGCCTGTCTGTTGGTCATAAAAATGTGGCGGGTTTCATCAGGCTGCCCCATGAAGTGGCTTACTGTCTGCCCTTCTTCCAGATCAAAATAGAAATAAGCTTCCATTCTTCGGGTATGAGTATGGGCAGGCATTGTATTCCAGACACTTCCAGGCTGAAGTTCTGTCATTCCCATCTGAAGCTGGCAGGTTTCAAGAACAGAATTTACAATCAGTTTATTGATCACCCTTTTATTGGCGTATTTTTCGTCACCCAGCTCTACAATTTCAGCTTCGTTCTTTGTGATCTTTTTCGTAGGATAGGTATGATGTGCAGGGGCAGAATTGATATAGAAATACGGCTGTTCATCACCGGATCTTTCAAAAATCAGCTCTTTTGCGCCTTTTCCAATGTATAAAGCTTCTTTATTTCCAAGTTCATAAACTTTACCATCTACATTTACTTTTCCAACACCTCCTACATTGATAATTCCCAGCTCTCTCCTATCCAGAAAGTTTTCAGCTTTCAAATCATCAGTAGGCTCCAGCTTCAAAGCTCTGGACGAAGGCATTATACCACCCACTATAAGCCTGTCATACATAGAATAGACTAATTTCACCTGATCTTCATTGAATAAATCATCGATAAGAAACTCCCTCCTAAGATCTTCTGTAGTATACTTTTTCACATCTTCGGGATGATGGGCGTAACGAAATTCTGATTGTGCCATACTGCTTTTTACTTTTTCTTTTTTGCGGTTTTCTCAAACCTGTTAAACATAGTGTAATCGATTGCATAAAATCACACTAAAATTTGCAGAAATACTTGTGGGATAAATATATAATTATTCTCTAATTAGTTAACAAAAAATTAATTTAAATTTTAAAGTAATTGATTTTCAGACTAATAAATTTTAAAAACTAAATGATTTATTTGGAAAAACTGTAAAAAAAGCGATTCTATTTTAACCAAAAACTGAACGAAACCTATCTTTAAATATAAAATCGTGCCAAAAAAATGAATCTAATAATCAGTATTGAATTGATAAAAATATAACCAATTTACACAATAAATAATACCCATTAATGGATATTATTAAAAATGAAAAAATACACCATTCAAAGACCGTCTTAAAAGCTGACAAAAATCAGAAAAAGCATTTAAAATTTCTCCCAACATCAAAATTTCGGGGTTTTTAAGAGGTAAAATCTGCGATGATTTTAAGTAATTTTTAAGTTTTTAAATTCTTAATCATTAAAAAATTTCTTAATTTAAAAACCTTTTTAAGGCTTGCAAACAAATACACAAAATACTATAAAACAAGTATTTACAATATAATTATCAACATTTATTTTGTTAATAAAACCGATTAAAACAGGTAAATTAATAAAAAAATAATATTTTTTTCTTTGTGTATTGAAAAATAATATTAGTTTAGGAGCCAGAATAATGTTTTACAAAAAATTACGCAATCGATTGCACTAAAGCGTAAAAAATATTGAAAACATAGCAGCCACTAAAATCAGCAGAATACTTGACAGTCCTCAACAAAAAACGATTGAAAAAACTTTCAACCAAGAATTAAAACTATAAGGATACAAAAATGGATAAAAGAGTACAATCAATAAAGTGGTTATATTTAACTGTTTTTCTGCTTCCTGTCCTTGCCATGGCTCAAGAAAAAGAAACAAAAAAAGATAAAGAAACCAAGCTGGATGATGTGGTTCTGGTAGGCTATACAAAGGTTTCTAAAAAAGATGTTACGAATGCTGTTTCTTCTGTGAAAGGGGAAGCTCTGAGAGATATGCCCTCTACAAATGCTGCTGAAGCCATCCAGGGAAGGCTTGCCGGAGTACAGGTTTCTCTCAGCGAAGGATCTCCCGGCGCAGATGTGGATATTGTGATACGCGGAGGAAACTCCATCACGCAAAGTAATGCCCCCCTCTATATTGTAGACGGTATACAAATGGATAATGCCCTGAGCATACTTTCTCCAAAGGAAATAGAATCCATTGAAGTGCTGAAAGATGCTTCTTCTACTTCTATTTTCGGCTCGAGGGGCGCGAACGGTGTAGTGCTGATCACCACGAAAGGCGGACGTAAAAAGGGAAAAGCAACGATCAATTACAATGGTTTTGTAGGGGTAAGAAGCATTCAGAACAAAATTGATGTACTGGATCCTTATCAATATGTGCTTTATCAATATGAACAATACTATAAGAACGGCGATGTAAAAGATATTGAAACGTTTAACACCCGTTATGGTACTTTTGATCAGCTGGACAAATATAAATCGGTTAAAAAGGTTAACTGGCAGGATAAACTTTTTGGAAGAGAAGCTTTTAACTTCACCCATAATGTCTCTATGTCCGGAGGATCTGAAAATTCTGCTTTTGCGCTAACGTTAAATAATGTAGAAGAGGATGGCGTGATGATAGGTTCAGGATTTAAAAGGAATATGGCAAATTTCCGGTATGATTATGATGTGTCTAAAAAACTAAGCATTGGAGTAAATGCCCGTTACAGCCGTCAGATGATTTACGGAGCAGGAACTTCTGCTTCAGGTTCGCAGACCACCAACCGTTTGAGAAATGCGATAAGATATCAGCCTTTTGAAGGGGGTTCTTCTGTGGATGTGGATGATTTTGATCCTTTATTTGCCGATCAGACGAATCTTGTAAACCCTGTCTTGCTCGCTAATGATGAGATCAAAGAAAGCGGAAGAAACGACTTATTGCTTAACGGAACGATTGATTATAAGATCAGCAAAGATTTCACTTTCCGAAGTGTCATCGGATACGTGCAAAGGGATCAGATCGTTAACCAGTTTTCAGGTCCTGTTACCAGTCTGGCCAGACAGAACAATGATCAGCCTGTGGTATTTTTAAGTAATTCCCAAACAAGAAGAATCACAAATACGAATACCCTGAACTACAGAAAAACTTTGGGAAATCATAAATTAGATTTATTGGCAGGCCAGGAAACGGTAAGAACGGATGGAGAATCTACTTCTTTCAATATCAAATGGTTCCCGAAATCAGCTTCGGCTCAGGAAGCATTTGCTAACGTACAGCTGGCTTCTCCTCCATCAGGAATGATTCAGGATGCGCCTAAAACGGCAAGAGAAGTGGACCGTCTGGCTTCGTTTTTTGGAAGAGCCAATTATATTTATAAGAACAAATATATTGCAACGGTATCTATGAGAGCGGATGGTTCCAGTGTTTTTAAACCAGGAACCAATCAGTGGGGATATTTTCCGGCAGCCTCATTAGCATGGAAGATCAAGGAAGAAAATTTCCTGAAAGAAAACAATTATGTGAATGAGCTTAAGCTTCGTTTAGGATACGGAAAATCCGGAAATAACAGAATTGGGGCATTTTTATACGATACCTTCTTTACTTCTTCTTCGGATTACGGATATGCGTTCGGGACCAGTGTAACCCCTGGTGCTACTACAGGGAATATTATGGCTAATCCTAATGTAACCTGGGAAACAGCAAGTTCTTATAATGCAGGTTTAGATTTCGGCTTTTTCAAAGGAAGGGTTTATGGTACTCTTGATGTCTATAAAACCCATACGAAAGACCTTTTATTATTGGCTAAAATCCCTCAGACTTCAGGTTATGAATATCAATACCAGAACTCCGGAAGCAGTGAAAATAAAGGAATAGAATTCTCTTTAGGGACCACTATCATCAGCAAAGAAAACTTCTCATGGAAGATGGATGCGAATATCTCCTCCAACAAAAACACGATCAAAAGCTTAGGAAGTAATGCATCGGCAAGTTCGAACTATTACTACTACCCTTCCGGATGGCAAAATAACTTATTTGACTTCCTTGTACAGGTGGGAAAACCGGTGGGCACTTTTTGGGGCTACGAGACAGCCGGAAGATACGAAGTGAGCGATTTCAATTATGATGTTACCACCCAAGCTTATACTTTAAAGGCCGGAATAGCAAGTTCTGCCGCAGTAGCTAATGGAGCAAAAGCCGTACAGCCGGGAGATTTAAAGCTTAAAGATCTTAACGGTGACGGTGTGATCGACAGCAAAGATATGACTGATCTTGGAAATGCACAGCCTAAATTCTATGGTGGATTTACCCAAACCTTCCGTTATAAGAACTGGGATATGAGCCTTCTTTTTAATTTCTCCGTAGGAAATAAGGTATATAATGCCAATAAAGTAGAATATTCTACTCAATATCTGTATAAAGACAATAATATGCTTGCGGAAGTGGCAGACCGCTGGAGATGGTTTAATGATGCGGGACAAAAAGTAACAGACCCAACTGCCCTTGCAGCACTTAATGCCAATACTACGATGTGGACTCCGCCTTCCGGAGCTTACTTCCTGCATTCCTATGCTATTGAAGACGGTTCTTTCTTAAGACTGAACAACCTAACTATTGGATTCACCTTACCAAAAGGATCTTTAGAAGCAATGGGCGTTAAAAACCTGAGATTGTACGCTACCGTTAATAATGTATTTACCATTACAGGATATTCGGGATTTGATCCGGAAGCCAATACCAGAAGAAACCCACTTACACCGGGAGTTGATTATTCCGCCTATCCGAGAAGCAGATTTATTTTATCAGGAATAGACATCACTTTCTAAAAACAAACGTTATGAACAAAAATAAATTTTCAAGCCTTTTCTTATCTCTTGCCTGCGTGGTCACGCTAAATTCCTGCAGTGATTATTTAGAGGTGGAAAATCTTTCCAATACCACAGAGAAACAACAGTTTGACTCAGCACCGGATACTTTTGCTGCACTCGTGGGAGTTTACAACAGCGCCATGGGTGACAATACCTACGGACAGAGAATGAATCTTATTCTTTCACAGTCGGGAGACGATTTCAGAACATCCGGAGATTATAATGCCAATGACAGAAGAGGAATCAGCTGCTTCGGAGCAGTACCTACCAACACGGAATTACTGAGGCCTTTCCTTGATACTTATACAGGGATTGAAAGAGCCAATCTTATTATCAAGAACATCCCAATCTCACCTGTTTATCAAACCGGATCAGCGGCTGATAAAAAGCTGATGGACCGATATCTGGGTGAAGCTTTAACCCTTAGAGCCCTTTTTTATTATGATTTAATCAAAAACTGGGGGGATATTCCTTTTCAGGATGTTCCTTCTGCCGACCTGCCTTCTGTATATCTTCCTAAAACAGACCGTGATGTCATCTATGATCAATTATTGGAAGACCTGGCCCAGGCATCAACCTTAGTTCCATGGAAATCCGAGGGAGGAACAACTGCTCAAAGACTGTCAAAAGCAGCAGTAAAAGGGTTAAGAGCAAGAATTGCATTGGCAAGAGCAGGATATTCTCTTCGCAGAAGTCCGCAAATGATGGCACAGGGATCTAACCCTCAGAAATATTACCAGATCGCTTACGATGAATGTAAAGACATCATCAATTCCGGACAGCACAAACTGAATCCTAGTTATGAAGGGCTTTTCAGATCACTGCATACCAACAGCCAGGATACAACGAACGAGGTTATTTTCGCGGTAGGTGCGTTCGGAGGAAATTCCAGAACAGATTCTAAAATAGGATATTATAACGGATTAAGACATGACGATACAGACTGGAAATCAGCCGGAGGAATCAGTGCTATTCCTACTTATTTCTATGAATTCAGCAAATATGATCTGAGAAGAGATGTAAATGTGGCTATTTTCAGGGTAAGTACCACAAAGCAGGAGGATCTTCAGACTTCAATCAACTGGAATGACGGAAAGTTCAGAAAATCATGGACCGCCATTACGGGAACTTCGCAGAATTTAGGGATCGACTGGCCTTTACTAAGATATGCCGATATTTTATTAATGTTTGCTGAAGCAGATAATGAACTGCACAGTTCTCCTTCACAGGAAGCTATTGACGCTGTAATGGCGGTAAGACAGAGAGCTTATGCAGGAAACTTAGGTCAGGTTGGAACTATTCCCACTTCAAAAAATGCCTTCTTTAATTATGTAGTACAGGAAAGACTGCTGGAATTCGGAGGGGAAGGATTAAGAAAATATGACCTGATCCGCTGGAATCTTCTGGAAACAAAAATTAATGAAACCAGACAAAAGCTAACCGATTTTATGAACGGAACCGGAGCTTATGCCAATGTTCCCGAGTATATTTTCTATAAAAAACCAGCTTCAACAGTTGTAAATTACGTTCCTTCAAGAACAGCCCAGCAAAATGTTCTGGATATGGATCTGTATGTCAACGGAATCAGCAAGGCGGATGTATTCTACAGCCCCAACCAAAGTGTAGCCACTCCTTCAGGATACACCAAAATCAGCTGGAGACTGGCCATGACACAGCCTTACATCAGTGGAGATCCTGTGAAAAGTTATGCTTACTATTTCCAGCCTAACAAAAAGGAGCTTCTTCCTATTGCACTGGATGTGATCAATTCAAATTATAACCTTACTCAGGATTACGGATATTAGATAGTTTAACATTCATATGAAAATACAGACTGTCTCTGTAGCGGATCAGTCTGTATTTTACCCAAAAAGTCATTCTATGAAAACCTCCTTATTCTTAAAAAATAATCATCTGTTTCTCATCGTTCTGGTCGCTCTGTTCAGCCTCCTTTCTTTCAAAACCAATGATAGGACCATCATAGTTTCGAAAGACGGAAAAGGTAATTTCACAACGATTCAGCAAGCGGTTGATGCTATTGAAAATGGTTCTTCCGTAAGGACGAAAATTTTTATAAAAGCCGGAATTTATAAAGAAAAGATCATTATTCCCGAAACAAAAGGTGCTGTTTTTCTGGAAGGAGAAAATCCTGAGAAAACCATGATCACCTATGATGATTTTGCTTCTAAAAAGAATGCAGAGGGAAAAGAAATCGGAACAACGGGCTCATCTACAGTTTTTATCTACTCCAATGATTTTACAGCGAAGAACATCTCTTTTGAAAACAGTTCCGGAAAAGTAGGCCAGGCTGTTGCCGTTCTTACCTCCGGTGACCGGATCGCCTTTGAAAACTGCAGATTTCTAGGTAATCAGGACACTTTATACCTAAAAGGAGTTCAGGATATGCAGGACAAAACGAAACCTTCAAGGAATTATTTTAGAAACTGTTATATAGAAGGAACTACCGATTATATCTTCGGGGCAGGAACCGCTGTTTTTGAAAACTGTATTATTTATTCGAAAGAAACGGCAAGCTATATTACGGCAGCTTCTACTCCAAAGGACCATGAATTTGGATTTATTTTTATCAATTCAAAAATTACAGGTAATGCCAAAGACCATTCGGTATATCTGGGAAGACCCTGGAGACCCTTTGCAAAGACCATTTATATTGATTGTGAAATCAATTCAACAATAAAACCCGAAGGATGGCACAATTGGAATAAGCCTGATGCAGAAAAGACAACATTCTATGCAGAAAGCAATTCAAGAGGAGCTGGTGCTGATAACAGCCAAAGAGTTCCATGGTCACATCAGTTAAGCAAAGAAGAAAGAAAAAAATATACAACAGTCAACATCCTTAAAGGAAAAGACAACTGGAATGTAAAAAAGAGCTTACCATAATGAAAACCTGATCCACACAGCCAAAGAACAGCTACAGTTGCCATAGACGGAAATTGGATAAAAACGAAAACAATATTAAAGTCTATCTGAATGATATTGTAAAAAAATAACCGATGAACAAAGCTAATAACCATGAAAACTCATTATTAAAAATCGGCACGCCCCATAATAAAAAATAGTATGAAATTCAGTTTGTTTAAAATAGTCATTGCAGGAGCTTTTATCAGTTCTACCCTTTCAGCACAGACCTCTGTGATTGAAACCATTAAGAGAAATCCTAAAGCTCCCTTTTCCTACACAGAACTTTCCATTAAAAAAGGCGGAAAATGGGAAGGAAATCAATACGTTGGCGGAACTTTCCAAAACGTTCAGGAACTTACTCTCCCCGATTCTCACACCGACCATTCTTCTTACATCAGGTATGAGGGAATCGGTCTGGAAAACAACCAGATTGGCTACAGGCTCTATCTGGACTGGAGAAATGCAACGGATATTTTCGGAAAAAAAGTGACAGCTTTGGTATTGCCGGAAGTAGGACAAGACGGCTTTGAATCCTATCATCATGATGCACCGTGGGGGCAGGATATTTTAAAATCCGGGCGCAGCATAGGAATCGGCTCTTACGGCAGATATGATGAACAGAATGATTATGTGGAAACCTTTAAAATCGTAAAAAATACCACTGCGAAAGTAATCAATGAAAAAGATCAGTCTTATGCTGTCATCGATTATAAAGGTTGGAAAACCTGGGGCGATGCAATAGATTTACAGTCAAAACTGACCATTTTTCCAAAAGACCGTTTTGTAAAAGTAGACCTGAATCTGAGCAATACCCTTTCAGGTTTGTGCACCGGAATTGTTGCTGTTAAAGATATTCCGGTAAAACAGGGAATCAGCAAAAATAAAAAATGGGGCTATATTGCAACTTATGGACAGCAGACCCTTGCCCAAAAAGAAGACAACCTGGGAATGGCAGTCTTCTACCCCCTTGAAAATTTCGATAAATATGCCAAAACGAAATCCACTCACACCATCGTTTTCAAAAAGACAAAGAATGTATCCTATTACTTTTTAGGAGCCTGGTCTCAGGAACCCAATGGTTTAACAACCGAGGAATCTTTCTATCAGGATCTGGATAAAAAACTGGATATTCTGGATAAAAACAACCAACTTTAAAGTTTAAAATCATGAACTTTATCAATAACACTATCAAAGTATATGCATTGGCTGCAGTATGTTCGGGATTCTTTTTATCCTGTGCACAAAAAACTTTACAAACCGCCTCACTAAATGTAGAGTCCGAAGTAAAAGGTAAAATTTCGGCCCAGCTTCCTTGGTCGCAAAGAATGCTTCTTTCCGAGATGAAACGTTTCCCGCAAGCCTGGATGCTGGATTATAACAAAGCTCCGAAATGGAGCTACCCTACCGCTATCGTTCTGGAAGGTGCAGAAAAACTGTATGAAAAAACCGGAAACAAAGACTATTACAACTATATCACAACCTTCGGTGAAACGATGGTGAAAGAAGACGGAAACATCATTTCCTACGACCTTTCCAAGTATAATATTGATATGCTGAATTGCGGAAATGTACTTCTTTACCTTTATCAGCAGGAGAAAAAAGATAAATATTTAAAAGCGTTACAAACCCTGCG
Organism: Chryseobacterium sp. 14P4.3.2; assembly: GCF_057799275.1. Lineage (NCBI taxonomy): Bacteria > Pseudomonadati > Bacteroidota > Flavobacteriia > Flavobacteriales > Weeksellaceae > Chryseobacterium > Chryseobacterium sp. 14P4.3.2. The sequence continues at coordinate 7,189 of NZ_JBYOKO010000021.1, read as the reverse complement.
CTCCCAGATCAACGGCCAGCCAAGAACCTCAGAAGGTGGATTCTGGCACAAGAAAATCTATCCCAATCAGATGTGGCTGGATGGTTTGTATATGGCCGAACCTTTCTACGCCCACTACACCCAATATTTTTCAAAAGGAGAAGCCGCTGAAAAGGCATTTAATGATATTATCAATCAATTTGACTTAATTCAAAAGCATTTGCTGGACAAAAAAACCGGACTTTTATATCATGCCTGGGATGAAAGCAGAGAACAACAGTGGGCCAACAAAGAAACAGGACTTTCTCCCAATTTCTGGTCAAGAGCGATGGGCTGGTACGGAATGGCGATGGTAGATGTATTGGATTATTTACCACAAAACCATCCGGGAAGGGCCAGGTTACTTTCATATTTAAAATTTTACTGCGACGCTGTTATCAAAGTTCAGGATAACAAAACAGGACTTTGGTATCAGGTTTTGGACAAAGGAGGAGAAAAAGGAAATTATCTGGAAGCAACAGGTTCATCCATGTTTGTATACACCATGATCAAATCTGTCAACAAAGGATATTTACCCAAATCATACAAAACTTACGCAGATAAAGGCTACAAAGGCATCATCAAAAACCTGATTACAGTAGATGAAAACGGGGTGGTAAGTTTAAATAAATGCTGTGCCGTAGCAGGCTTAGGCGGAACTCCCTATAGAAGTGGCTCTTATGAATATTACGTGAATGAAGAAGTCCGTTCCAACGATCCGAAAGGGACAGGTCCTTTTATTCTGGCCAGTTTAGAATTTGAGAAATAAAGAAAGGCCTTAATAAAACGTCAATCAGATTCTATGAAGACAAAAAGTATTTTAAATATCCTTTCCATTACGGCATTTTCAGTAGCTTCCACTTATCTGCAGGCACAGGAAAAAAACTATGTTTCCGAAGTATGGACTGCTGATCAGGGGAAGAACTACAGAAATCCAATTTTGTATGCAGATTATTCCGATCCAGATGTTATCAGAGTTGGCAATGATTACTATATGACCGCTTCAAGTTTCAATGAAGCTCCGGGGCTGCCTATTCTTCATTCAAAAGATATGATCAACTGGAAGCTGGTCAATTACGCTATTCAGGATATCCTTCCTGATGACCATTTTTCCACTCCAAAAAGAGGCGGTGGAGTTTGGGCACCAAGCATCAGATTCCACAAAGGTGAATTTTACATTTATTGGGGAGATCCGGATTTCGGAATTTATATGGTAAAAACCAAAGATCTGCTAGGAACCTGGGAGAAACCGGTATTACTAATGGAAGGAAAAGGCTTAATTGACTCCTGTCCGTTTTGGGATGATGACGGAAACGCCTTTCTGATTCATGGCTGGGCCGGAAGCCGCGCAGGAATAAAAAGTATTCTGACTCTTAACCGAATGAATCCTGAAGGAACAAAAATCCTGGATAAAGGAACTCACGTCTTTGATGGCCACGATTCCCATCCTACAATAGAAGGCCCTAAAATGTATAAAAGAAACGGTTATTATTATATTTTTGCTCCGGCAGGAGGCGTAGCAACAGGATGGCAGCTGGTATTACGGTCAAAAAATATCTATGGTCCTTATGAAGAAAAGATTGTACTGGAGCAAGGCTCAACGGATATCAACGGGCCTCATCAGGGTGCCTGGGTAGACACTCCTTCCGGAGAAGACTGGTTCTATCATTTTCAGGATGTAGATGCAGGTGGAAGAATTGTTCATCTACAGCCTATGAAATGGGAAAAAGACTGGCCTGTCGTGGGAATTGATCATAATAAAAACGGAGTTGGCGAGCCTGTGTTAACGTATAAAAAGCCTAACGTTGGCCAATCCTATCCCGTTACTGCCCCTCCGGAAACTGATGAGTTTGATGGTGAAAAATTAGGATTACAATGGCAATGGAGCGCCAATCAAAACATCGTATGGTCGTCCAAACTTCCCGGACAGCAATTTTTAAGATTATTTTCTGTAAAAGTTCCGGAAGGTGAAAAAAATCTGTGGAATGTTCCGAATCTGTTAACCCAAAAGTTTCCTGCTCCAAATTTCACTGCATCAACGAAAGTTAAGCTAACTCCCGAAGATGCCAAAGAAGGAAAAACCGCAGGATTGCTGATTATGGGGCTGGATCATCAATCCATAGTTATTACAAACAAACAGGATGGTTACTATTTACAGCTGAGAAAAGCAGAAAAAGCGGATAAAGGAGGTGAGGAAAAAATTGTATTCGAAACGAAATTAAAAAACAACGAAGTCTATTTAAAAGTCAATGTAAATGAACCCAACGGGTTATGCCAGTTTAGTTACAGTGAAAACGGAAAAAACTTCATACAGGCAGGCGACGTTTTTCAGGCCAAACCCGGAAAATGGATCGGAGCAAAGGTAGGATTATACAGCATAAGCACAGAAAAAGCACCACGAGGAGGCTATGCCGATTTTGACTGGTTCAGGATTACAAAGAAATAAATTAAGCTGGAAAACGCTAACCCCCTAAGCCGTTAAAATACGCACAATTATAAGGTGCAAAAATTTCATCTGCAATAAAATTGAAAACCACTAAAACTGCTGAAAATCTTTGATTTTCTTGAGCCTTAAAACAGGACAAAGAATAAAAAGCACTTACGCTTTTGCGATAACCAACAAAAAAATCATGAAGAAAACAATATACAAAACCGCTTCAATTTTATTCAGTATAGCCCTGTTATCAGCGTGCCAGTCACAAGACAAAGCCCAAAAAGCCACAGTAAAACCGAATAAAAAAGTAACCCACATCTACCTCATCGGAGATTCTACCATGGCCGACTACACCGGAGATTACGATCCCGGAAAAAACTATATGAAAGTAAGATACCCTATTACAGGTTGGGGGCAGGTTTTTCAGCCTTTTTTTGTGAAAGATAGCCTAGCTTCTCTGAAACCTGCTATCACAACAGATTCCGTAGCAGTTATTGACAGGGCCCATGGCGGAAGAAGTACCCGTACATTTTTTCAGGAAGGAAGATGGCGGTACGTTTATGAGCACCTTCAGCCCAAAGATTATGTGATCATGCAATTCGGGCATAATGACAGTTCCGAAAAGCATCCTGAACGTTATGTAAACATTCAGGGATATAAAGAATTTCTAAGGCTATTTGTTACCCAGACAAGAGAAAAAGGAGGAAATCCCGTTATAGTAACACCTGTAGCAAGAAACTACCCCTGGAAAGAAGGAAAACTGAACAATGCACATGGAGAATACTGGCAGGCTCCAATTGATATTGCCAAAGAAATGAATGTCCCATACATTGATCTCAATAAACTATCGATGGAATATTTCACCTCAAAAGGACAGGATTGCACTACCAACAACTACTTTATGAATCTTCCTGAAAATCTTTACGAAGCTTATCCAAAAGGACAGAAAGACAATACTCATTTTCAGCCTGAAGGGGCAAAAGTAGTTGCATCACTGGTTTATAAAGAATTTAAAAATTTAATTAAAACTCAAAAAAAATAATATGAAGAAGTCTCTTACCATTATCGGCTTAGCCGCAGCAATGATGTTTTCCGGACAACTATTTGCCCAGAATCTGGATATTTATAAAAACATTGAGTTTACCATGCCTCAGGTTGCCGAAACTTCTTTTCCTGCCAACACCGTATCCATCACACAATTTGGAGGGGTTGCGGGGGGAAATGTGAAAAATACGCTGGCTTTTAAAAAAGCGATTGATGATCTAAGCAAAAAAGGTGGCGGAAAACTGGTTGTTCCCAGAGGAATGTGGCTAACCGGCCCCATCGAACTGAAAAGCAACATCAATCTCCATGTAGAAGAAGGTGCATTCCTTATTTTCAGTAAAGATAAAGATGACTATCCCCTGGTAGACGTAAGTTTTGAAGGAGTAAATACCGTTCGCTGCCAGTCCCCTATTTCAGCTAAAAATGCTTCTAATATTGCCATCACGGGAAAAGGGGTCATTGATGGAAGCGGTGATGCCTGGAGAGCTATCAAGAAAAGTAAAGTAGCAGAAACCGAATGGAAAGAAATCATCAAATCTGGTGGAATATTATCTTCTGACGGCAAAAACTGGTATCCATCAGAAAGTTATAAAAAAGGATTTGAAAGCAGCTCAAACTTCAATGTTCCGGACAAAATATCCAAAAATGAACTGACCACTGTAAAGGATTTCCTGCGTCCGGTGATGGTAAGCCTGGTAAGTTGCGACAAAGTATTGCTGGATGGTCCTACTTTCCAGAATTCTCCGGCATGGAATCTTCATCCGTTGATGTGTTCCAATGTGATTTTAAGAAATCTTACCGTAAGAAATCCTTGGTTTTCCCAAAACGGTGACGGTGTGGATCTTGAATCCTGTAAAAATGTACTGATCTACGAGAATACATTCGATGTGGGAGACGATGCAATCTGCATCAAATCAGGAAAAAATGAAGACGGAAGAAAAAGAGCAATGCCAACAGAAAATGTGATCATTAAAAATAATATTGTCTATCACGGCCATGGAGGATTTGTGGTAGGAAGTGAAATGTCCGGTGGTGCAAGAAATATTCATGTTTCCGACTGTACATTTATCGGGACGGATATCGGACTTCGTTTTAAAACTACCCGTGGAAGAGGAGGAATTGTTGAAAATATTTATATTAAAAATATTGATATGATTAATATCCCAACGCAGACTATCGGTTTCAATATGTTTTATGAGGGCGCTTCTCCGGTTTTAGAGGACGGACAGAAACAGGAAGGAAACAAAACACCTGAAAAAATTTACCCAGTCACAGAAGAAACCCCGATTTTCAGAAATATTTACTTTAAAAACATCAATGCAGTCAATTCTTACGAAGCGATTACCTTAGTTGGTTTAGCAGAAATGAATTTGAAAAACATTATCATTGAAGATTCAAAATTTGATACTAAAAAAGCTTTGACCATCGTAGATGCTGACGGCATCCAATTGAAAAATGTAACCCTGAAATACACCGAAGGAACAGGAGCCACAGTTTACAACAGTAAGAATATCAATCTTTCAACTGTAAAATTTGAATCCTCTAACAAGCCTTACATCAAAATTTCAGGAAGTAAAACAGGAACTGTGCTCTTACCCAAAGAAGCCACTGCAGATAAAAATGCTTTTTCTGTAGCCACTGATATATCTAAAAATGCAGTAAAATAAAACCCTGCATCTTTACCATTTTACAACTTTCAGAACAAAAAAGCAATTCCTCAAGCGAATGATTTTTAATAAAAGACATACTTATATTTCTATTTTCTTTGTAGGGATGATGGCATTCGGGCAAACTAGCAGACCGAATGCTTCTCCTTACACCAACGAAGCCACCTTTGAAAAATTAAAGAAAAAATACCCGTTCATTACCCCTATTGACCGCCCCGTTCCACAGAATATAAAAATTGATAAGAATGTAGAATATTCCAACATCAATGGACTTTCCTTAAAAGCAGATGTTTATTACCCTCTTGATTCATCAAAAAAATATCCGGGAATTGCAATGGTTCACGGTGGCGGATGGATTTCCGGAAGCAAAGAAAATGAGAAATATATGGCGATGGAACTGGCTTCCAAAGGATTTGTCGCCATTGCTATAGGCTACCGTTTAGCAGATGCAGCAAAATACCCTGCGGGAATTGAAGATATTGAAAACGGTATTCAGTGGCTGAAGAAAAACCATGCAAAATACTCTTTAGATAAAAAGAAAATAGTAGTTTTAGGAGAGTCTGCCGGAGCACAGATGGCAACATTGGTGGGAGTTAAAGCCGGAAATAAAATAAAGGCTATCATTAATGTAGACGGAATTGTCTCTTTTACACATCCTGAAGCTGAAGAAAGCACTTACGCGTCCTATTGGCTGGGTGGTGACAGAGATACAAATTTAAAAAACTGGACAGAAGCTTCCCCTTTGGAATATATTGATAAAAATACACCTCCTACCCTGTTCATTAACAGTTCTCAACCAAAGTATCATGCCGGTAGAAATGACATGATGAAAAAACTGAAAACGTACAATATCCCCACGGAGTTTCACGAAATAAAAGACTCTCCGCACTCTTTCTGGTCGGCCGAGCCATGGTTTACAGAAACATTGGATTATACAGTTGAATTTTTAAACAAAATTTTAAAGTAATTTACAAGACGATTAAGAATAAACAGCATGAAAAAATTTCTTTTACTTCTATTCATTTCAACAGCTCAGTTTCTGCTGGCTGAAAGCGATCCCTATATTAAAATTACGGTTGCTCAGGATGGAAGTGGTGATTTCAATTGTATTCAGAAAGCCATCAATTCGGTAAGAGATCTGGGACCTGCAGAAGCTTTGATTATAATTAAATCAGGGACTTACCATGAAAAAGTAGTCATCCCCTCTTCAAAGCACAAAATCACATTGGAAGGTGAAAATAAAGACAACACGATCATTACAAACAATGATTTCTCGGGAAAACTTAATACATTCAATGAGAAAATGACAACATTCAACTCATATACCGTTCTGGTGATGGGTGATGATATTAAAATCAGTAATCTGACCATACAAAACAGCTCATGCAATGAAGCTCAGGCAGTTTCCCTTCATGTAGAAGGAGACCGTTTTACCATGACAAATTCCAATATTTTGGGGTGTCAGGACACTATATATTGTGCAACTAATCACAGCAGACAATATTTTGAAAATTGTTATATAGAAGGAACTACAGACTTTATTTTTGGACAGGCAACGGCTGTTTTCAAAAACTGTATCATTAAAAGCCTGGCAGATTCTTATATCACTGCTGCTGCAACGGAAGCCGACAGAAAATATGGCTTTGTATTTTTAGACTGTAAGCTGATCGCTAAAGAAGGCGTCACCAAAGTGTATCTGGGAAGACCATGGAGACCTTATGCAAAAACAATTTTCATCAATACAGAAATGGGAAAACACATCGTCCCTGAAGGCTGGAATCCCTGGAAAGGAGACAAAATGTTTCCTGATAAAGAAAAAACCGCTTATTATGCTGAATATGGTAGTAAAGGTCAAGGAGGAAATACCTCAAAAAGAGCTGAATGGTCTCATCAGCTGACAAAAAATGATGTTAAAAACCACACCCTGGAGAAAATATTCAACTGGTTTACAGGATATTAAATCATAGAGTCAACACAAACGTGTAAAGTTTTGGCTCTGTACATAATCCACAACAACCTCCATACA
>NZ_JBYOKO010000020.1:0-78052 GCF_057799275.1 Chryseobacterium sp. 14P4.3.2 | reverse complement strand
ATTAAATCATATACAAAAAGGTTCAGCATATGCTGAACCTTTTATAATATCTTAAATTACTTTTTATCAATAAGCTTTTCAAGTCTCCCCATCATATCATCCTTCTCCTTCAGCATCCTCTCATAAAGAGCAATCTTCTCATCATGCAACTGCACTATTTTTTCAATAGGGTGAAAATTAATTGTACCGTAATTAAATGAGTTACTGAAAGCATTTTCCCCAAATGTATTAGAAATAATATTCACCGCCTGTTCCTCATCAAAATTCTGAAACGCTTCCACCGGAATTTTCAATACTTCAGAAATTCTTTTCAGCAAAGGGTCTTCAATAATTTCTTTCTGTTCCAGCAGAGAAACTTTCTTCTGGTTCCAGTCGTCTCCAAGGTCAAGAGCCAATGCTTCCTGCTTGATGCCCAGCATTTCCCTAAATCGTTTCACATTGCGCCCCTGATGTATTTTTTGTTCCATGATAAATCAACATTTATGAGGTTTAAAGATAGAAAAATAAGTTGTTTTTTGTCTACTTAAATTTGGTGATTTTTTAGTTTATATTTCTATAGTATCAGATAAGGCCACATTAGCACCTTCACCTTTAATAGTATTTGAATAATTGTTACCTAATTTGTCTTCATATATTATTTCAATAATATACTTTGCATCTTTTATGTGGTTATTACCATTAGACCGAGCTAAGATATACCTTCTTTCTCCTTTATTAAGATTCCAGGGTAAATGCTCATTATGTAAAACTATATCTGAAGAATTCAACTTAAATTCCTTAAGTTTAGCATTTTCCCCTTTGTTATTTAAATCAATTTTAAGTTCCCCTGTATGACCTTCATATCCAGCTCCATTTAGCCATAAGTTTGGTTTTACGCTTAACTTAAGTTTCTTCTCTTCGATATCTTTTAATTGTGAAACAGCAACATCATCTTGATTTCTTAAAATTGAGGTGTTTCTAAAAATATCAACTTGTTGCGATATCAGATCATTATGTTCTTTCATCACCTCATTTTGAGCTTCTAAAAAAGTTGATATTTGTGTTAGTCTATCAATCTGGGCCTGCTTATCTCTATCTCTTCGAAATAAATATAAGAAAGCACCAAAAGTAGATAGAGAACCCACAGCTGTAATTATTTGAAATAAAAGGGTAATTGAATCTTTATCCATGGTTTCCTTGGTTATTAAACTATTCAAATATCTTAAATATTATTTATATACTGTATTCTAAAAACGTAATATTTTGTAGATAACTATAACTTCTAAGTATTTACTAATAAACTTTACGCTTTCCCGTAACCATCCATTAAAGATTTTTCTTATTATTGTAATCTATAAACAACAAATCCGTGAAAACAAATACCATTTCCTTTCTTTATATGATGGCATAAAAGATATCCGCCATTTACATCAAAATAATTTACTATCGATATAGGTTCCGTTATAGGCTAATGGATAATGAGTACACGGCAATACAGAAAAACTAAAAACCAAAATGACTTTTACAGAATTAATTGACAAAATAGAGATTTGGGATCACTGGCAGGGAGAATATAACCGGTTTGTGCCCCGGTTTGTCGTAGAAGCAAGCACAGGGAAACAGTGGGAAGACTGGGATAAGGACCTTTTTTATGAATTTTTTATGCGCTCAGCAGACCAATGCGTTTCATCTCTTAGACAAGGATATTTTACAAATGCAGAAAGAGATCTGATCAAACAAAACTGGCCGGAACTCTCAATACTTTTAAAGAACATTGCTTTAAATCAGGAGCAACCTTTATTTGACATCTACCATCAGATCAAAGAACTGATACGAAAATGTACTGACAATAATAAAAAAGCAGCTACCAACAGGCTTATAGCAAGTTTACAACCCCAACTTCTATGTACCATTGTAAATGAAGATAAGCTGGGACACCTGGTTTATCTGTTGAATACCCATGTTGAAGATTTCGAGATGGAACTTACGTATGACTGGTTTCAGGACAGTCATACTCTACTTCAGATATTTAAAAAGAAACTTAATCAGGAGGTTTTCGAAATTGTAACTTTACCATGGCAGGTTTACGATTATTTTCAGGAACAGAATACCACATCCTCCACAGAACAAAATGATATGAGTGAAAATAAACTGGGTCAGCAGATCCAAATTTTAGAATATAAAAAGCAAATCATCCTCCAAGGTCCTCCGGGAACAGGAAAAACCAGACAGGCGAAGGAGCTGGCTGTTCAATTATTGGGATTAAAAGAGGATAAAGAATTAAAAGACAATCCACAATTCAAAATTATCCAGTTTCATCCTAGCTACTCTTACGAAGATTTTATAAGAGGCATTGTCTCCAAACCTAATGAAGATGGTGACGGCATACTTTTTAAAGCTGAGAACAGAATTCTAGCTGAGTTTGCTCACACTGCATTAAAAAATTATAAGGCATCACAAAATCCAGCAGATACCATCATATCGGAAGATATTTTTGAGGTATTTATTGAAAAAATAAAAGATGAAATGGCTGAAAACGACCATCATCAATATCCTCTTACCAATTCGGTATATTTATTCTCTGCGGATGAAACCAAATTCAAATATAAAGGAGATAATTGGGAGGCTCATAAAAATGGTTTAAATATGAAGTTTTCGGAGTTAAGACTCATTATTGAATCCGGAGCACAAGAAAGACAGGACATTAAGAAAATGTCTGAGGTGGAGGAGAAAACAAGACAGCACGCTACATACTTCATGAAGGTAGTTGAGAAGTATTATGAGTTTAAGCAAAGCTATCAACCTGAAAGAATCCAGACTGAAGAAATCTTATTAAAGAACTATGTGCTTGTCATCGATGAAATTAACCGGGCTAATTTATCCTCTGTACTGGGAGAACTCATCTATGCGCTGGAATATCGTGGAAAAGCCGTTGAAAGCATATATGCCATTGAAGATGCCACCAATGAAGTTAAAAATAAATTAATCCTCCCACCCAACCTTTACATTATTGGCACCATGAATACCGCAGACCGAAGTGTAGGCCATATCGACTATGCGATAAGAAGACGTTTTGCTTTTATTGATGTGTTACCTGAGTCTCTGGAAGATGATGATCGTATTCATTTTAATACAGAAGGTTTCAAAAAAGTGTCAGATTTATTCAAAAATGGCAATGTAAGTGGTGAATTTGAGGCTAAGGATATTCAGTTGGGACACAGCTATTTTATTGCCAAAAATGAAGATATACGAGCTGATCAGACAAAAGAGGAAATTTTCAGAATGAAGATGAATTATGAAGTTGTTCCTATTCTTCTGGAGTATGTGAAAGATGGAGTTCTTATCGGAAGCCATGACGGAAAAGATATTAAAGAATATATCAATGATCTGAAAATAAATAATTAATGGGAATTTTACTTTCGGAACATAAAAGTTTTCTGATCAGAAGACTTATTCCTGAAGAACCTATTTCGGATACGCAGGATGAACTGCATCTTGATGATGAATCTTTTCAGTTGTTTACAACTTTGGAAAGTAAAGAGTTTAACCATCAGTCTTTTTCATTTTCAGTGGTGAAAGGAGAAAATCATTGTGAGATTAAGGCAGATTATTTTGTTGGCGTTGACTGGCTGGGAAATACCGGTAGGACTATCTATGTGGAGCCTAAAATCAATGCAGGTTTATCCCAATATTTTCAACACTGCCTCAGCGAAGAAGAAAATTCAGATGAAGTGCCTGAAAAATTTGAAAGCACGGAAAAAAAAGCAAGCAGAGAAATCAACTATCTTAAAATTCTTCTGGATATCATGGCCTTGCCACAAACAGCCAGGTATTCAAAAAAGGTAATCCAGATCGACTGGAATACCAAACCTATTACCATTGATCAGAAAAATGACCGCTTGACCCCTTTTCTTATTGTTCAGTTTTTACAGCATTTGAAAACAATTGTACGAAAAGGGTTAAAGAAATCATATTATAAAATTCAGGAAAATCTAAACAGCAAGGTTAAGGGTAAAGTTTTGGTAGGCCAGCATATTAAAAAAAATGTTTTAAAAAACAGGCTTACCTCCACTTTTTGTGAATTTCAGGTATTTGGTGAAGATCATTTGGAAAACAGATTTCTAAAAAAAGTATTGGATTTTGCAACCAGCTACATTGAAAATAATTCTTTATTATTTTCTTCCAATATAAAATCTATTAAACATATTTTAAGTTATTGCAGACCAGCTTTTGAACATATCAGTGCTGATGTTGATGAACACCAATTGAAACACATTAAAAAAAATCCTTTTTTCAATGAATATGGTGAGGCTTTACGAATAGGGCAATTTATTCTGAAACGGTTTTCATATACCATTACGAAAACAACTCAGAAAAAAATAGAAACGCCTCCTTTCTGGATCGATATGCCTAGACTGTTTGAACTTTATTTTTACTACCAATTGCTCAAAGCCAATCCAGAAGACGCTCATCACATTCATTATCAATTCAGTACTTACGGAAATTCATTAGATATTTTAATAAGTAAGCCTGGTTATGAGATGGTAATTGATACAAAATATAAGTTGAAATATACCAAAAGTCATATCCATCAGGATATTCGCCAAGTTTCAGGATACTCCCGTCTAAAGAAGGTTATTAATGAAATAAAGAGCAAGAATAAAGATTGGAAAGAAGATAAGATATTAGACTGCTTAATTATTTATCCTCATCTTCACCAACCCGATGAAGATCATTCTAATCATCCATCTTTATTATTAGATAATTTTTCAATTGAAAATATTAAAAACCAGTTTGATAATATTGAAAATCAAATCACGGCTTATCAACAAGTATTTAAACTGGGAATTAATTTACCCATACTTTAAATAAAAAAGGTTCAGCTAAAACGCTGAACCTTTTTTATTTTTGTCCTATAATCTGTATCAGATTTTCAGGACTAGTCAAAATATTAAATGATCAGATAGGAAGAAAAATTTTAGAATGGGTAACTGAAAGTACTAGTACTAATAATTAATACAATAAACATTTTTTAAATATTAGTAACTTCCTTTTCCGGGAATTACATGTCTTACCCCTCCCCGAGGGTTATCCATATCCCCTTTGTATCTTGGGATCACGTGACAGTGAAAGTGAAATACGGTTTGTCCCGCATCTGCACCACAGTTCATTCCAATATTAAATGCATCCGGTTGATATTGGGATAAAATAATGTCTTTAGCTTTTTCAATCATAGCAGGAAGATCACTTTTTTCTTCCGTACTCAACGCAAAGAAATCAGTTTTCACCACATTGGAAATAATCAATAAATGTCCGGGAGCTACAGGAAAACCATCTTCAATGATAAAGAAATATTCTCCTCTGTAAATTATTTTCTCCTCTGCAATCTCAGTAAAATCTTTCATTAAAATAAAGGTTGAAGTTCAATATTGGGTGTCCATTTCTGAATGGCTAAATTTACAGATAAATCATATTGCTTTTGCAAAAACCTTTTCCTTTCCGCCTGTGTTTTCCCACTTTGATTAATAATAGTCTCACCAAGAGGATGTTTACTGGCAATATAAAATTCGTTTCTTTTATATAATCTTTCCAGGTATTTTATTTCGGGAACTTTTGCTCTTTTATCATTATTGATATTCTTATCTGCTAAAACCAGATTCCAGATTCCGTTTACATTGGCTCCGTTATCATTCAATTGTATTTTATGAACATGAGGAAAAAAATGGTCTATAGCACATAGGTTTTCATCCCCACTCTTGATGGATATATCCTGAAAAGAATAAAAACACTTTCCTTTCTGATAGCCATTCAATGAGTCTCTGGCCGAAGAGATATTCTTTCGTTTCATGATCCGGTTTTCAAAAAACAGAAGATTAAGTTCCTCATCAAGCCTTACCTCCAAAAGGTTTGGATTCATTTCTAAGTTCCACGCGGTCTCAACCAGATTCCAACGGGCATCTACTTCCTGATCAAAATTGATAAACTGCTGGCTTTCCTTTAGAGACAAAAGACTGTCTGTAATCACCAAATTCTTATGGCTTCCATTATAATCTTTATGGTAAAAGACATCATTAACAATGCTTCCATTAACCGCATGAAAAGCATCTACAACGTTATTAAAACCATGTTTTACGGTGATATCTAATAGATGCTCGTAATCTATCTTCTGATCATTAAAATTTCTACAAGCTTCTAAGAATAGACTTGATTTTGAATTTCCCTGCTTATCATTCTGTTTAATGTGTTCCAGGATACCTTGAACATACGAAGGTGCAACATCCTGAAGCGATACTGTTGTTTTTTCTAATGAAATTAATTCTAATAAAGATTTTGCAAAGGCAAATTTATAGGTTGCTGAGTTTTTCCCAAAAAGGATAATTGCTCTCCATTGAGATTCCAGACTCGCATCATTATCCTGAAAATTAAGGGCGGGCATCTATTACTATAATTAAGTATTTTATCAAAACACAAAATTATGTAAAAATATAAACCAAATAACTATTATTAGATTACAAAACTATCAAAATGAAACATATTTCGAAAAATAATTAAACAAAATGATTACATTTTAACTCCCAGTTCCCGGCCCATTCAAATACTCATTACTAATATCCTTCTCCTTTTTAAAATCCATCTTTCCGAACTTATAACTGAAGCTGATCCCGAAAGAGCGGTACGGTAATTCTCTTACAGAATAAGAATCGTAATCTCCCGTGCTTACGGTGGTTACTTGTTTGATGTATTTATTAAAAGGATTGGTAATCGTGAATCCCAGACTTGCCTTTTTGTTCCAGAATTCCTTTCTTCCGGCAATGGTATAGGTGATGGATTGTGGATTTTTCCCCTGGATATTTTTAGCGGCAGAGTTGTAATTTCCGAAAACTTCCAGGACAAAATTCTTGGGAAACTGATAATTAAGGTTCAGATTCGCCCGGTAACGCATTCCCATATCTAAGTTGCCTACGTAGATATGACTTACAATATATCGGTGAAATACCATGATATTACTTCTCAGATTCATTTTGTTCTGGAAAAACGGAAGGGAAAGAGAGACAATTCCGCCGGAGTTGTATTCTTTGCCGATATTATCTCTTGCGGTAACCGATACATTGGTGTACTCCGTTCCATTGGCTGTAAATGTTGGATAAAAGGTCGTAATCTGTTTTAAATCCTGGCTGTTGATACGCTCCACAAGGGATAAGGAGATATTTCCGCCATTCGTAAAGTTTTTCGTGTATCCTAATTCCATATTATCTCCGATTTCAGGTTTCAAAGCCGGATTTCCTGTGGTAATATTGTGTGGGTCACTGAAATTAAGGAAAGGATTCAGTTCTGTATATTCCGGACGTTCCAATCTTCTGGTATAGGATAATTTCACTGTTTCACCACTATCAAATTTGTGGGACAAGATCAATGATGGAACCAATAAACCATACGATGGGATATTCGTGTTCGGGAAATCTATTTTAAGAGTGGTGTATTCATATCTCAAACCTGCTCTTACATCCAGCCAGTTCCAAACCTTAAGCTTAGAGGAAAAATAAGCAGCATAAACTCCCATATCGTAATTTAAATGATAGGACTGCAAAAGATCTGTTTCATACTGCCCGGATGAAGTATTCAGAACATGAACATCCGTGGCATTGGTAATATGTTGCTGCACCGTTTTAAGCCCCATTTCAAAAGTAACATTGTCATTCAAAGGATGCACATAATCTATCGAAATATTGTGGCTGTTATCTGTTCCGGGATTACTTCCTGAAATACCATTGTAAGGTGAAACTGCTCCTGATAAACTTTGAGTCTGAAAATAACTGCTCTTCGGCGAGCCATAACTGAAGACATAATCTGCGGTAAGCTCCTGCCCTTCTTTGGCAAAGGTTTTCCTAAAACTCAGACTTCCGTCTATAGAACGAACGGAAGATTGGTTATCCGAAGTTCTGGATCCGATGATTGAAGAAACAGCAGAGGTATTATAGTCTGTAATATACTGTTGCTGGTTGATTAATCCGGTACTTTTATTGGAGAAACTGTTGAAAGAAACGGAACCGCTTAATGAGCTGGTTTTCGTAAGACTCCAGTCGAAGCCTAAACCTGTACGGTAGCCATGTCTTTCAAAATCGGTATAGCCATCCTGTAATAAATGCGTGCTGGTATTGGAAGAAGCATCTCTTGAAGTTCTGTCCTGTGAAAAAGGAGTCTTGGCTTTTAACTGAGCATTCCCGCTAAAGAAAGCATTCATGCTGAAGTTATTATTCTTATAATTCAGATTCAGAGACCCTGTTTCAAATAAAGTTCCGCCCGTAGCATTGATACTTCCATTGATTCCCCTTACTTTATTATCTTTCAGAACAATATTGATAATTCCTCCCGTCCCCTGCGCATCATATTTCGCTCCCGGACTGGAAACCACCTCAATACTTTTAATCTGACTTGCAGGAATAGATGCCAATGCATCAGCCAGGCTGTTTCCAAATATACTGGATGGCTTTCCATTAATCAAAAACCTGATATTAGCATTTCCCTGAAGTTCTACATTTCCATCTGCATCCACCGTCACCTGAGGGACTTTCCGAAGGACATCAATAACCGCCCCGTTTTGAGAAGTCACATCATTAGCCGCATTGAAAACAATTTTATCCACCTTATTTTCAATCACCGCTTTTTTACCAACGATGGTTACGCCTTCTATAGAAGTTTCTCCGTTTGTTAATTGAATATCACCGACTGTAACCGCTACATTATTATCAATCACCTGGATATCTGAGGTTGTTTTATTTTTATATCCGGCATAAAAAACAGCCACTTTATAGGTTCCGGAGGCAATATGATCCATAAAAAACTCCCCTTTCTCATTGGAAGTCGTCCCGTTGATCTCTTTATTATCCTGATCTAAGAGTCCAATACTGGCATGATCTATTGATTTTCCTGTGTTGGAATCTACAATTCTTCCACTTATTTTCCCCTGACCTGCTCCCTGTTGTGCGTTGATCATTAACGCTGAACACAACATAGCCACTAAAATTGTTACTTGTTTCACAGTGATATTAGAATTAATACAGGGCAAAGGTGAGAATCAATTTGGTAGAAATTCTGAATTATAACGCTATGAGGTATTTTATTTTAAACCATTAAGAAAAAATTAAGGAGATAAGAAGAGTAAGAAGAGCTTCGATTTAAGAATACAGGCTAAAGAAATCCTTGATTTTCACCTTAACTTCCCTTAATAACTTAATAATCCTTAATGGTTTAAAAAAGATGATTCATCAAGTTCAACAGATAAATTCTCTAATTCCTACGCCCTTCATAATACTTTAACAACCTTTATACCCCATCCCCAGATAAATTTTCGTTCTTTTGCAAAAAGTTTTAATTTTTACTATAACATGTCAAAGTTTGATGAAATCCGGTATTTTCATGATCAGGAAGTGAATGAAAGATTACAGAGCGTAGCCCATGATCCGATGATGAAAGCACTGATGAACTTTACTTTTCCCGATGTGGATGAGCAGGTTTGGCTGGAACAGTTTAAAGAGGTTTATTCTATAAGTGATTTTCAGCATCAGTTTGTAGCCTATGCTGTTCGTCAGATTCTTGCAAAGAGCTCTGAAGGGTTAACGACTTCGGGCTTTGATAAGCTTGATAAGAATACCTCCTACCTCTATATTTCGAATCACAGAGATATTGTATTGGATACTTCCCTGCTTAACCTTGTTTTGTTGGAAAGTGGTCTCATTATGACCGCTTCAGCCATTGGGGACAATCTTGTGAAAAGAAACTTCCTGAATGTACTCGCTAAACTAAACCGTAACTTTTTAGTTCAGAGAGGGCTTTCTATTCGTGATCAGCTTAAAAGTTCGCAGACTATGTCTGAGTATATTGATATGCTATTACATGAAGAAAACCGCTCTGTATGGATTGCCCAGCGTGAAGGCCGTGCTAAAGACGGGAATGATTCTACTCAGCAGGGGGTTTTAAAGATGCTTGCGATGGCAGCTGGAGACCAATCTCTGATTGATTATTTTAAAACTTTAAAAATTGTTCCTATCTCTATTTCCTATGAGTATGACCCTACAGATTCCCTAAAAATGCCTCAATTGCTGGCACAACACAGGGATGAGGCATATATTAAAGGAAAAAATGAAGACTTTACCACGATACTCAGCGGAATTTTAGGACAAAAGAAAAGAATTCATCTGCATGCTGGTGACGTTATTGATGCAGAACTGGATGATATAGCGGGCAATATTGATAATAAAAACAAGCAGCTACAGGCCATTGCAAAGGTTATTGATGATTCTATTATCAGAAATTATAAGTTGTGGCCCACAAAGTTTATCGCCTACGATCTGCTTCACAATACCCATACCTACGCTTCACAATATACCGAACAGGAAAAACAGTTGTTTATTAGAAGACTCGACATGCGTATTGATCCGTCTGATCCTGTTTCTAAAGAATATTTCCTGGCGATGTACGCCAATCCTCTGATCAATAAAATAAAGACTGAAGAAAACTGATTCCCCGGATATACCACTCATTTTCTGATGGATCAGGATCAGCTTTTTTGCAGAAAGAGTATCTTCGTAACAGCGATATAAGATCTGTAGAGATGAAAAAAACAATTCCTTCCCATCATAATCAGCTGGAAAATTCGGCAGTCAGACTGATGGCTTTGTCTGTTCTTCATGAAAAGCAGACAGAGATTCACCGGGATGATCATTATATGTTTATTCTTCAGAAGAAAGGAGACTTTGTGCTGGAGGTAGATTTTAAAACCATAAGGCTGAAAGGTCCTTCTGTATGCTTTGTGGCACCGGGACAGATTCATCAGTATATTGATCAGAAAGATAATGACGGCTGGTTTCTATTTGTAGAAGCTGCTGCTGTTTCCGAATCTTACCGGGAATTTATGGATATGCATCAATGGTTTCACCAGTCTGTTTCTATTGATGAGAGTGACCTGATTTTCGACCTTCCTGTTCTGATTGAAAAGACAGAAAAAGATGCAACGCTACATCATCTATCCATAGAGCGGTCATTGGCAGACGCTGCTGTTGGAATCATCATTTCAAGAATTTCTGAGACGTCACTATCCGTTTTTCAGCACAGCGGACAGAAATATTCGATTACAAGACAGTTCAAGAAACTTATTGCAGATCATTTCAGAAGTACCAAACAGGTACAGCAATATGCAAAGCTTCTCCACATTACCCCTCTTTATCTGAATGAAGCAGTGAAAGACGTCACGGGATATCCGGCCAGCAACTGGATACAACAGAAAATAGTATGGGAAGCCCGCCGTCTACTGGTGTACACTACTATGGATGTGAAGCAGATTGCCTTTGAACTGGGCTATGACGATCCTGTCTATTTTTCAAGATTCTTCAAAAAGGAAACAGGAATAACGGCCTTACAGTTCAGATCAGAAAACCATGATTTGTCCCATCATCACCATTAAAGATCTATCGGAATCCCAACTTCTCCACTCTAATTTTGCTCTATCAATCATAAGAAATAAATAACAGGATTGATAAGCAATAATTATGATACAGAAAAAACCAAACAAGCGTATTGCAATCATCGGTGCAGGATTAGGAGGCCTGTGCCTTGCCCAGGGATTGAAAAAAAACGGTCTCGAATGTCAGATTTTTGAAAAAGATCCCGCCATCAATACCCGCACGCAGGGATACAGGATCAGAGTAAATGAACCGGGCAGAAAGGCACTACAGGAGTGTCTTCCGGAAAATTTGTACCATCTTTTTACTGATACCTGTGCCGCCAGCTATTCCGGCATGAACGTATTCACAACCAGTCTTGAATCTTCAAAAAATAAACTGGTAGAATCCTGGAGCGACGGAGTAAAAGAAATACCTGACCTCAAGCCCAACCGGCTGACAATACGTGAAATCTTGCTACAGGGATTACAGGAAAAAATAGGCTTCGGAAAAGAATTAACAAAATGGGAAGAACTGGAAAATAATAAAGTAAAACTCTCATTTGCGGATGGAACAGCTTATACTGCAGATCTTGTCATAGCTGCTGACGGAGTACATTCCAGAATAGGGTCAGAATATTGCAAAGATCAGAAGGTGAATACCGGAAATATTACGATATACGGCAGAACCTTCTATTCTCCGGAAACTCAAAAAGCAGTTTCTGCCGATCTTCAGAAAGGAACTTCTGTAATCCTCAATAATCAGTTTTCACTCATCGTAGATTCTATGAAATTTGACAGTTCGAAAAAGAATACTTCATGGGAGCTGCTGAGCCCGATATCCGATTATTTCTATTGGGCATTTATTGGAAATCCAGAAGCTTTCGGACTTGCTCCGGCAGACTTTTACAACGATCCTGCAGAGAAAATCTCCGCTTGTATAGAGAAGGTTACCAGGTTATGGCATCCCAAACTTAAAGCTTTATTCGAATATGCTGATCAAAAATCATTATCTGTCACACCAATCCGCTCCTCTCTGCCTAAAGAACCCTGGAAGTCCGGAGCTATTACGGCTTTAGGAGATGCGGTTCATACCATGAGCCCGGCAGGAGGTGTGGGTGCTAATACCGCTTTTATAGATGCTGCTCTGCTGGCTGAAAATATCAGGAAGGCTCTACTGAACAATACCGCACTTTCAACAGCTGTTTCAGATTATGAAAAACAAATGAGAATATACAGCAATCTGGCGGTTACCATGTCTTTACAGGGTGGAGAAATCCTGCACGGAACCAATAAATAAAGCTAGCGGCACCTTCCAAACTCCTCTTAAATATTGTGTAAGAGGAGTTTACATTCCATTAGAATGATTCCATCATTAAAATTCAAAAGTTGCTGTTTATAAATACTCATTAAAATTTATCTTAATCCCGTATGTCCGCAAACTTTCTATCTGGCATTTTTCACGGCAAAAGCCGGATATTCTGAAAAACATGATAAAAAAACTCTCAAAAAAATAAAATTACTTATATTTAGTCAGATAAAGTGGCAGAGAAACCCGATGTTGTAAAAAGGCAGGATAGTTGCATTTATCTAAAAAACCACACAAAATCAGACCTATGAATGTACAGTTAGATCCGCATGCTAAGACTGAAAATCATCCCATTGATCATTTCCGTCTGGATGTTTTAGAAGGCTTAAAAAATAGTCCGAAAAGGCTATCTTCAAAATATTTCTACGATAAAATCGGCGACCACCTTTTCCAGCAGATCATGGCAATGCCTGAATATTATCTTACCCGGTGCGAGCTTGACATATTCAGAAATAAGACACAGGAACTTACAGACCTCATCATACCTGAAAATGAACCTTTTGACCTGATCGAGCTGGGAGCAGGAGATGCTATGAAATCTACATTCTTACTGAAGCATCTTGTAGAAAGAGGTCTCGAATTCACCTATATGCCGATTGATATTTCAGGAAATATTCTCTCCATACTCAATGAAAAATTAAGTACACAATTCCCGGATATGCCTATAACCTGCCTGGAGGGTGATTATTTTGATATGCTTCAAAAGGCGGCATCATTATCTGACCGGAGAAAGGTTATTCTGTTTTTGGGAAGTAATATCGGAAATATGAATCCTGAAGAAGCTCAGAGTTTCTGCCTTAGTTTAAATCAAAATCTATCTTCCGGAGATCGTGTCCTGATAGGTTTTGACCTGAAGAAAAATCCCCATGTCATTTTAAACGCTTATAACGATAAGGAAGGGATCACAGCTGCCTTCAATCTTAATCTTCTGACCCGTATCAATAATGAGTTGGGAGGAAATTTTGACCGCGAACAATTTCAGCATTATCAAACCTATGACCCTGTAAGCGGAGCTTGCAGAAGTTTTCTGGTAAGCCTTAAAAAACAGGAGGTAATCATTGGCCGTGACAGAATTTCATTTGAAGAAAATGAACTTATTGATATGGAAATTTCTCAGAAGTTCTCTGCTGAACACATTGCTGAACTGGGTGAAAAATCCGGTTTTATAACCGCCGGAGAAATCAAAGATTCAAAAGAATGGTTTGTAGATACGATCTGGCAGGTAAAATAAGAAATCTTCAGTTTCTGCCGGCATGAAAAATATTTATCATGATCCTTCATTTAAAATAAAACACTAAAAAATCAAAATCATGACACCAGAGATTACAACAGTAGATCTATCAAAAAAATATACGGATGTCCGCAGCCGTTCTGAAGAAATCTGTGCTCCATTGGAAATTGAGGATTATGTAGTACAGCCGATTGTGGATGTAAGTCCGCCGAAATGGCACCTGGGGCATACCACATGGTTTTTTGAAACGTTCATTCTGATTCCTAATTTCCCTGAATACGAAGTTTTTGATCCACAGTATAATTTTGTCTTTAACAGCTACTATGAAACCATTGGAACAAGGGTAATCCGTACTGACCGCGGAAACCTCAGCCGGCCTTCTGTTTCAGATATTTATCGCTACAGAAAATATGTGGATGAACAGATGAAAGCTTTCCTTCAAAGCAGGTTCATGAAAGAAGCTATTGAACCCCTTCTGGAGCTGGGCCTCAATCATGAACAGCAGCATCAGGAGCTGCTAGTGACAGACATTAAATACATTCTGGGGCATAATCCCCTCTTCCCCGCTTATACTAAAGAAAAACAATCTATCCAATCCGGTTCTGCAGATGTGCAGATGCTCCGATTTTCTGAGGGAGTCTATGAAATTGGCTTTAAAGGTGAAGGGTTTTGTTTTGACAATGAACTAGGCAGACATAAGGTATATCTTAACGACTTTGAAATTGCCAGCCAGCTGGTGACCAATCGTGAGTACCTTGAATTTATGGAAGCCGGCGGATATACTGACTTCAAACACTGGCATGCCGAAGGCTGGGACTGGGTAAAACAAAATCAGGCAAAATCTCCGCTGTACTGGCATTATGTGGAGGGCAGATGGATGAATTATACCTTAAACGGATTACAGGAAATAGAACCTGATGCACCCGTATGTCATATCAATTTTTATGAAGCTTCTGCTTTTGCTTCCTGGAAAGGGATGCGCCTGCCAAGTGAGGCAGAATGGGAAGTGGCATCTGATCATTTTGACTGGGGAAGCCGCTGGGAATGGACCAATTCTGCTTACCTGCCCTATCCTCATTTTAAGAAAGAAGCCGGAGCGGTAGGTGAATACAATGGAAAATTCATGGTCAATCAAATGGTATTGCGCGGTGCCTCTGAAGCGACTCCTCCGGGACACAGCAGAAATACTTACCGTAATTTTTTTCAAACCAATTTAAAATGGCAGTTTACAGGAATCAGACTTGCACAATAATTTTTGCCAATGATTACAGTTGAATCAGTATCAAAGAATTTTAACGGTAAAACTGCCGTAGATCACATTTCTTTTCAGGCAAATGATCAGGAAATCCTGGTGCTGTTAGGAACCAGCGGCTGTGGGAAAACAACGACTCTTAAAATGATCAACCGCCTCATAGAAGCTGATTCCGGAAACATTCTGATCAACGGTAAAAATATCCGTGATCAGAAAGCAGAGGAACTGCGAATGGGAATTGGTTTTGTAATGCAGCATTCCGGTTTATTTCCTCATTATACGATTCAGCAAAATATTGCCGTAGTTCCTGAACTGCTGAAATGGGATAAAAAGAAAACATCAGCAAGAACGCATGAACTTTTGGAGAAACTTCATCTTTCTGAAGAAGTACTTTCACGGTTTCCCAATGAGCTGAGCGGCGGCCAGCAGCAGCGTGTAGGTATTGCAAGAGCCCTGATTGCAGATACTCCGGTTTTACTGATGGATGAACCCTTCGGAGCGCTTGACAATATTACCAAAGCGGATATTCATTCTGAATTTCAATCTCTTGAAGAGCTTAAAAACAAAACAATTATATTGGTTACTCATGATGTACAGGAAGCTTTTGAACTTGGGCATCGGATATGCCTGATGGATCAGGGGAAGATTGTTCAGACAGGAACTCCAAAAGAAATGCTTTACCAGCCCATCAATAATTTTGTCTGTGATTTCTTTGCTGAAAACCGGCTTTTACTGGAATACAAAGTGGCCACCTTACAGGATATTGGTCCGTTTTTCACTTCTGAGAATTCACATTATACGCTGGAGAATTCAGACGATACAAGTGTCTGGAATGCTTTACAGAAATTAAGCTCGGATCATAAGAATACAGAAATCTATGAAAGACTGATCAGGGCATTTAATGATTATAGAAAATTACAGATTGTATGATGAAGCAGAGTCTCTGGCAGTTTATTACTGAACAGCACGAAAAGTTAATCACCCAGATCATACAGCATCTGGGACTTACGTTTTTATCTCTCTTTTTAGCGATCATCGTTGGGGTTCCGTTAGGAATTCTGATTGCCAGAAAAAGGAAGCTTTCAAGTCCTGTACTGGGTATTGCCGGAATTTTGCAGACCATTCCCAGTATTGCCTTGCTGGGGTTTATGATCCCCGCTTTTGGCATCGGTCCGAAACCGGCTATTGCAGCACTGCTGATCTATGCTCTTTTACCTGTTATCCGGAATACCTATACCGGAATTACAGGAGTAGATCCGGCCGTGATAGAAGCTGCAAAAGCAATGGGGATGAACAGAAGACAGCTCCTTTTGAAAGTAAAACTTCCTTTGGCCATGCCTGTAATCATTGCCGGAATAAGGACAGCAGCAGTTATCAATGTGGGAGTAGCTACTTTGGCTTCCTTTGTTGCCGCAGGTGGCTTGGGAGAATTTATCTTTGGGGGTATTTCACTTAATAATACCAATATGATTCTGGCAGGAGCCATTCCCGCTGCATTACTCGCCGTTCTGCTGGACCAGACCATCGCCATACTCCAAAAATCAGGATATCGATTGTTTCAAAAGCTGAAATTTGCAGTTCCTGTTCTACTTATTATATTGGGAGTAGGTTATATGGTTACCAATTCTTCACAACATACCGTTAAGGCCGGTTTTACTCCTGAATTTATGGGAAGGCAGGACGGGGATATCGGTCTGCGCTCTGTGTACGGTATTAATGTAAATCCACTTGTAGTAAGTGATGCCATTATGTATAAAGCTGCGTATGAAAAGGAACTTGACCTGATCAGCGGATATTCCACAGACGGAAGGATCAAAGCTTTTGACCTGTATGTATTGGATGATGATAAAAAAATATTTCCGCCCTACTTCGCTGCCCCTATTATTAAGACCAAAACCCTGGAAAAATTTCCGGAGCTTGAAAAAACGCTTAATATGCTGGCCGGGAAATTCAATGATTCTATTATGACGGATCTTAATTACAGGTCAGATCATCTTAATCAGACCCCTGAGAAAATTGCAAAAGATTTTTTAATCAAGAATAATCTCTACAAAAGTCCGCTGAAAGGAAATTCAGGAACAGTGCGTATTGGCTCAAAAATATTCGGGGAACAATATATCCTCGCAGAAATGTATACGATGCTTATTGAAGGCTATACGCACTATAAGGTGGAAACGAAAACAGGTTTGGGAGGAACCAAAATCTGTTTTGATGCTTTAATGAATGACGCTATTGATTTTTATCCGGAATATACCGGAACCGGACTGCTTGTCCTTTTAAAACCAACAGAACAGACTATCAAAAGCGTGAGCCAAAGTGCCGATAAAACCTATCAGTATGTAAATTCAGAATTTAGAAAACAATATGGGATTCAATGGCTGCAACCTCTAGGGTTCAATAATGCCTATGCCCTGATGATGCGTAGAAAGCAGGCTGAAGATCTCCATATCAAAAGTATTTCTGATCTCAGGAAATATTTTGACGGAAAGTAAAATAAAGCATTTCCCATTATTGAGGAACTTCTTTAATAATAAAAATGATGGGTGAAAAAATAAATAAAAGAACGATCGGTTTCAACAACAAAACTGATCTCACTATCATGCCGAGGTTTCTCAGGATCAATCATCATTTCATAAATATATTGAATTTCTCCTTCAATATAGGTTTCTATTGCTAAATTAAGTTTCCAGGAATGCTGAAAATCTGTAATCTGCTGAAGCATCTTTTCCTGATCTGTCATCAGGATTTCTGAATTTTGCATTTCCCATTCATCGGAACCGGAAGCACCCATAGCAGCAATGATAAATGATGTAAAATCCGGGATATCCATTTTCTGTACCTTAATAAGAGTAAAAACAATTTCATCTCTATTGAAAATCACTTCTGTAATTTCACGCTTAGAAATAAAAAAATCAGAAGCTCTTTTCTTTAATTTTTCTGTTAATATGGATCGGTCAAAAGGCATTTTTATTCTTTTAGCAAAATTAATTTTATATTTTAAATAGTTCTAATCCGTTTATGGGAGATCCATTATCTGTTTAAAATAAACATTATCTTCGTACAAAATTCAAAAATATGAAAAAAACACTATTGCTGGTTTCAGCTGTATTTATTCTTAATTCATGTGTGGTAAGAACAGCTACAAAAGTAGTTTCGGGAGCGGTAAGTTTAAGTTACAAAGCTGTAAAAGGAACGGTAAACGGCATCAGCTGGGCAGTGAGCAAAGCTAAAGGAAAGATTGATGAAGACCGCCTGGATGGAACCTGGAAAGTAGTTGGAGTGTACAAAGGTTCTTTTGAAGATTTTTCTAAAGATCAGAATCCTGACGGTTCATTTACCTCAGATTGTACGGAAGGTTTTGACCAAATTATCTTTAAGGCTAAAAAGTCTAAATTCAAGCCGGTACACTGCAGTTCGGATAAGGAAGACTGGGTGAAATATTCATTAGAGTTCGGGAAAAATCCTGTAACTAAGGAAAAGGAAAATTATATAGAATACAAATCCAGCAATTATATTTCCGTGATTGACGTTAACAGCAAAACGATGATTCTGGAAGGCAACCTGATGCCTAAACTGGCCTTTTCCGGTGCCAAACTGTACCTTCTGGAAAAAGTAAGATAAAAATTATTGAAAGCCTGTACTTAAAATACAGGCTTTTTTATTTCTTTTTTGCTATGAATTCATGAATTCTTTTTTGTTTGTACAATGAATTATAATTATTGTGACGAGCAGATTTGGGCTAAAGCCATTAGAAAGGAAATAATATGGAGGGATGGGCTAAAACTCATCCTTATTGAATTCTTTATTATTTGTTTTCTATTTCAACGATCTTCTTTCCTTCTTCACCCAGATAATGAAGGACGAGCTTTTCATAGATTTTAGAGCCGTCATCGGTATTGGTAAAGATCACAATTCCTTTTCCTGATTTTGGCAGCACAAGAGTAATACAGCGCGTACCCTGGTCGGCCCCTCCATGGGATAAGGCATACTCATCATTTCCCAGATCATACACCTCAAAACCTAATCCAAAATATTTATTATCTCTTATTTTCACCTGCTTTCTGATCATTTCTTTAAATACCTCAGGTTTCAGGCTTCCGCCTTTCATAATGTTGACCATAAAATTTCCTAAATCTTCTATCGTAGTGTGTAAATCATCAGCAGCATTTGCCATTTTGTTTTTTTCTATCGGATAAGGTTTACCTTCTTTATCATATCCGATTGCAAATCTTGATTCATCTGTATTTTGATCCCAGATATAATTGGTATCATTCATTTTGAGTGGTTTAAAAATCAATTCTTGGGCCAGCTGATCCAGCGATTTCCCAAATTTCTTTTCTAAAGCCTTCCTAAGGTATTCGAATCCTTCTCCTGAATATTGGTATTTCGTTCCGGGATCAAACTGAAAATGCAGCTTTTTGTCAGCATTCATCCATCTCCAGTTTGGAAAGCCTGTCTTATGGGTAAGAATCATTCTTGTCGTTAGTTTTTTATGCCTCGGATCATTAGCAAGATCCGGATCTATCCAGTACTGATCAAGAGGTTCATCCAGTTTCCATTTCCCTAAACTTACCAGATGCATTGTAACCATGGTGGTGATAGGTTTAGTAATAGAAGCTACATTAAAATAGGTATTATAAGGGGCAGAAACTCCTTTTTTTATGTCCCCGAAAACTTTTACCTGCTTCAGCTCTCCTCCTTCAATAATTCCTAATCCTAATGTTGGAATTTTATTTTCTTTCAGCCAGTTTTCAATCGCCTGGTCATCTTCAAAAACATTGTCATCATCAACAGTCTTTTTCTCCTGATGGTCAAAACTGAATGATCTTTTCAGTTTCCATTCGCCATTCTCCTTAATCCATACATGCGTAAATTTAGCAGAACCTGTTAGTTTCTCTGGCTGATCAGTTTCTTTTTCATAAAACAGATGATTCCCATTTTGGATAACAGCATATACCTGACCTTCTTTGTACATGGGGTAGATCTCCGTACTTTTTTCCACCAAAGCTCTTCTGGCTTTATAAGTTTTTGAAGGTCTGCACAAACCGTTTTTGAAGTCAATCATAAATTTCTTCTTATCAGAAAAGCCATCTTTATCGTGATAAAATTCAAGCTGGCCGCTGAGTATATTTTCCATTTGTGCCGCATTACAGGTATTGAAACCTACAGAAAACAGCAGACTGTCTCTGGACATAATTGTTTTGTACAAAGGGTCTTTTTTTTCTATTTGAGCATTAAGGCTGCTGAAGAAAACAATAAAAAAAGTGAGTATAAAATGAGTATACTTTGTCATTGTTAATATTTTTGACAAAGGTTAGATTTTCATCTGCTATTTCTGCAAAAACCAACCCGACAAAAACCCGACAAAGCCCTGACAGTCTTATATCATACTGAAATTCAACCTCAAATACAGTTTTTTATGACGGTCTATTTCTGAGGCATTTCGAAGAATGATGAAGATATTTGAGAGTACAATCAGGATCATAATGATCAAAGTAGACTCTGGTCCCATCTTCAAAAAGATCCACAGCATAAATACAATGGGTGCCATAACCGTCCATACTATCTGTACGGAAATAATTTGTCTCGCCAGACTATTTCTCTGCTTCATTTTGAACATCAGCAGAAGCGGAACAAGAATATTCAGAGGAGGTAATATCACAAACAGGAGTGATGAAAGATTGATTATTTTAATGAAAGAATAGTTGATGTTTTCCAGTGCTTTGTCCTCTTCTTTCGATTCTGTCTTTACCTCACTTATTTCAGAAATTACAACGGTATCCTGTAGTACAATTTCCTGTATTTCCAATGCTTGTGCCAGCGCTCTAAGGGTATGTCCTTTAGGTTCTGTACCGGATTCTATCCGCTGAATGGTTCTTACAGAAATCTTCGATTTTTCTGATAATTCTTCCTGGGTCAGATTCTTTTGTTCTCTTATGGCTTTTAGCTTGGACATAGTAAAGATTACGTGAAATGTATTCTCAATTAATTTTCAGCGGCTAATTTACAGTTTTTTAAGGAGTAATATTTTTTTATCTGAGATCATCTGATTATAGATGACATATTTTTGGAATCAATATAATTGAAATCCGGAACAGTTTATTCTGTTCCGGATGTCGGTGTAAAGTCATATAAAAATTTGGACCAACTGGTTAGCTTATCATTACGGCGCAAATTTCAGATTTATATTTTGAATACCTTACCGTAAAAATACGTAATTACAGGATAGGGCATGCATGATCAATGAAAACATAAGCAACTAAAAATCAATGAAATAAATATAAAAAAACATTAAATACTCTATCTTTAGCAACGATCCTTTGATATTTATTGAAGCCTGATTAAGCGTTTACAACATCGAAATTTTTGAATAATGATCTTATTATATTAAAGCCATTCTCTTAAAAATATAGTATAGATTTGCAAAAAATGCTTAAAAATGAAGCACACCATTCCCACTTATGATTTGAGTGAAATTTCCACCCATCGTTTTCATGTGAAGAAAATGGATCAGCATACAGAACATAAAGAAGAAGTTCTAATGGATAAAGGGATCCACCGAGACAGCCATTATATCTTTACCTGTATGGAAAGTGGCCATGTCAAAATGATGGTAGATTTCAATGTCATGGAAGTGCAGGATTCAACCGTTTTCTGTCTTTTACCAGGTCAGGTACATCAGGGACTTCTGATGAAAGATGTGAACGGATGGTTTATTGCTATAAAATCTGATATGGTTCCGGATGCTGTACGTTCTGTTTTTGAAGAGTCTCTGGAAGAAATAAAACCTTTAACAATAGATAAAAACTGGGTGGAAAAGATCAGCAATGCAGCTTCTATGCTTCATGCTTTCTATACAGATGAAATGCTTTCTTCCAAAGAAGGTTCTTTAGTGATCCAGTCTTTACTTCATGCTGTGCTGGGTATGTTTGCTTTTATTTATTCAAAAGAAAGCAGTTCCCAGACAGTGGGTGAAAGCCGTTCTTTGCAGCTTGCCAGGGCATTCAGGATTATGGCGAGGCAGAACTATAAAACCATGAAAAGTCCATCAGAATATGCTGAAATGCTTGCTATCTCGAGAGGATACCTTACAGAAGTAACCCGCGAAGTGACCGGTAAACCGGCACAGCATTGGATTCATCAGGAAATTTTAATTGAGGCAAAAAGATTATTGGCATTTACCCATCTTACGATAAAAGAAATTGCCTATGAACTGGGGTACAGTGACCATACGTACTTCACCCGTTTATTTTCAAAACTGGAAGACCAGTCACCATCAGAATTCCGAAACCTAAACAGGAAATAAACACTACCCACGAAATGTCCAATTAATTCCCTGAAACGGCTATGGCTATATTCTAATTTTGAAGCTTCCTTTGCAATAAAATTATTTATGCCAAGTTTACCAAAGTGGATCAACGATACTGTAGAAAATGTCTGGTCCTCAAAATTTAAAGACTGTACTGTCACCTATATAGAAACTATTACTCAGCATCTTCGCAGGATTCGTTTTGAAACGGATTTGCAGGATGTTCAGTTTGAACCGGCTTACGCGATAGGAATAAGAGTGAACGACAGAGATTTCCGTAATTATTCGCCTTTTAATTTCAATAAGGAATCCGGTACTTTTGATGTTATTTTTCATATACATGATACAGCTGCTGTGGGAAGTAATTTTGTGACCCAGCTTTCCATTGGGGATTCTGTAAAAATTTTAGTACCCAGAGGAAAACGTTTCTATGAGCCCCTTGCTAAAATTCATTTTTCTATAGGGGATGAAACTTCACTTGGAAGTTCTCTTTCCATCAAAGAAGCTGTAGATCAGGGTAAAGGTACATTTATATGTTTGCATGAACTGGAAGAAATTATTGCTCTGGAAACTTTGCATCTATATGGCTACCACAGCCCTAAAAATAGTACGATGAGAATGATAGAAGCCTTAAATGATTTCCTGAATGAAGAAAATGAAGCCATCCATAATGGTGAAGCTGTTTTTTATCTTACAGGGAACGGTGAACGGATGTCTCTCTTCAGAAAATTTCTCAAGGCAAGAGGTGTTTCTCCAAAATGTATAAAATCACAGGCGTATTGGATAGAGGGGAAAAGAGGGCTATAGTATAAAATAACATCCACAAAGATTAATATAATCTTTCACCTTTATTTCGAAATCAGAATTCAAATTTTCACATTTATTAAGAACTGCCATTTAACTCCCATCCAGCATAATAGATCTCCTATTATGCTTTTTTATGCAATAAATATAACCTACTAAAAAACAAATTTTTAATTGGTATCATCATTACGGATTCCCGTAATGATGATAAAGGTGTTGTATCTATTTTTACCACAATATAAAAACCAAGATTCGGCATTCCATGAAGATCGGAATTGGTATAAGATACAACAACTTAAATAGATTTTATGGCAATTAATTTACAAAAAGGTCAAAAAATTAATATTGGATTACATAGTATGACCATTGGTTTGGGATGGGATCCCAGCGAGGGAACTAGTTTTGATTTTGATCTGGACGCTTCTGCTTTCATGATCGATGAGAGCCGGCTAATTCCTTCAGACCCTTTTTTTATTTTTTACGGAAATACACAATCTCCGGATGGAGCCTTAGTGCATACAGGAGATGATCCTGACGGTAAATCAAGTGATGGAGACGACGATGAATCTATTATTGTAGATCTCTCTAAAATAGATCCCCGTATTACAGAAATACTGTTTGTTGTGACCATCCACGATGCCGGCATACGGAAACAGAATTACGGGCAAGTCCGCAATTCATACATTAGAATTGTAGATAACAGTAACGGGCAGGAAATCGCTAAATATGAACTGGGTGAAGATTTTTCTATTGAAACAGCAGTAGAATTCGGCCGGCTTTATAAAAAAAATGAACAGTGGAAATTTGAAGCTTCCGGGATCGGATACAGAGAAGACCTGGCATTTTTTCTTTCAAAATATTACAAAGGAAATATTATTAAATAAATAAAACTATGTCTATTAACCTACAGAAAATCACCCTTGAAAAAAAGGGTGACACTCACTCCATTGATCTTACCAAAACCGGGATTTCTCAAAAGGAAATCGTCATCAATCTCAACTGGTCACAACCTCAGCAAAAAAAGGGCTTTTTCTCAAGCTTATTAGGCGGAAACAATAGTATAGATCTGGATCTGGGATGCTTTTATGAATTACAGAATGGCAAGAAAGACTGTATAGACGGTCTTCAGTTTGCCAATGGCAATGGCGGAAGCAGAGAAAAACTGACCAGACAGGGAAGGTATAATGATACTCCGTTTATCTGGCATACGGGAGATGACCGTGGCTCAAATGCCGGTTCCGGTGAAAATATCCTTGTAAATCCCAATGGAATCAACAGTCTGAAAAGAATAGTGATCTACTGCTTCATCTATGACGGAGTTGCAAGATGGAATGAAACAAATGGCATAATCAATATCAAAGCTTCGGGAAATCCTGATATAGAAGTTGAAATGGGCAAACAGAATGACTCCAGAAAATTCTGCGCTATTGCAGAAATCCTCTTCTTTCCCAATTCTATGCAGGTAAAAAAACTGGTCACCTTCCATAATTCTCATGCCGATTGTGATAAAATGTATCATTGGGGAATGAAATGGGCACCAGGATCTAAATAATTATAAAAATAAATAATAACAATTAAAAACTACCACTATGAGAAGATTACCCGTCTATTTACTACTTGATATATCAGGATCAATGTCCGGAGAACCTATTGAAGCCGTGAAAAATGGAGTACAGATGATGCTTCATTCACTAAGGCAGAATCCTCAGGCCATAGAAACAGCTTTTGTAAGCATTATTACTTTTGACAGTGAAGCGAAACAGCTTGTTCCCTTAACAGATTTAGCCTCTTTTCAGATGCTTGACCTGAAAGCTTCCGGAACTACTTCTTTAGGGGCAGCATTAAGCCTTTTAGCAGACAAAATGCAATCTGAAATTATCAAAACAACACCTGAACAAAAAGGGGACTGGAAACCTCTGTCTTTTATTATGACAGATGGTGTCCCTACTGATAACTGGCAGGCAGGATATCAAAAATTAAAATCAGTAAATAAAGGATTGATCGTAGGATGTGCTGCCGGGCAGGGAGCTGATGATACTGTGCTGAGGCAGATTACTGAAGCGGTTGTAAAATTGAGTAATGCAGACTCTGAAAGTATCTCAAAGTTCTTTCAATGGGTTACCGCTTCTATTTCCACTACTTCTACCAAAGTTGAAACAACCGGTGTGGAACTGGCAGGAATAGATCAGCTGCCTCCTCCTCCATCCGAACTGGTAATTGTAGCTTAGTATGAACAGAAGATTATTAACCTATTTTCTTTTAGATACTTCCGGTTCAATGCGTGGGGAACCTATTCAGGCTTTAAACAATGGCTTCAACGGGCTCATAAGTATGCTGCGGGCAGATCCGCAGGCAATGGATTCTCTTTATATAAGTGTTATCACCTATAACCGTGAAGTTCATAATATCATCCCTCTCATTGATCTCGCAAGCTTTCAGCCTATAGAAATAGTATGCCCCGACAGTGGCCCCACTCACACAGGAGATGCACTTGAAATGACCTGTAATCTTGTTAATAAAGAAATTATCAAAGGCTCTCCGGACCGTAAAGGAGACTGGAAGCCTTTACTTTTTGTCTTTACTGATGGGAAACCTTCTGATATTCAGAAATACAGAGAAATGATCCCTCAAATAAAATCGCTGGATTTTGGAGTGATTGTAGGTTGTGCTGCAGGACCGGATGCAGAAGTAAGCTTTCTGCAGGAACTTACAAATCATGTTGTAAAGCTGGAATCTACGGACGCCAATACCCTGACTACCTTTTTTAAATGGGTAAGCACCTCTATTGAAATGGGGGGAAGATCTCAGGGAACCGGCGAAACGATGATCTTACCACCACCGCCAAGAGAATTAAACATCATCATATAAAATAATTATGAAAAGAATACCCTTAACGCTATACTACAGGGCTTTAAGGGTATTTCATAAGAAAGAGTTGACTTAAACAGAATATTAGGAGAGTATGGAAACATTTTTAAAAGGAATTTTAAAAGATTTTGAGATCGAAGAAAATAAAGTAGTGGAGACTACTATTTCAAAACTGATACAAAATGCTAAAGTAAGCGATCTCGAAAAATCGATGACCTCAATAAAGAAACAGGTTTTAGACCTATTTAATATGTACAGAGATAAAGAGGAATTTAGAGAAAAGAATATCAGCCTTCCGAACGCCAATGCCAAAAAGGAATATCAGTTTTCATTTGATCCAAGTGAAAATACTAATATTATTATTCGAGACATCAAAAATCTTGATATTGTGGGGCTTCGTTTTGATGCTGAGAACTGTTGCATCACAGGAACCCCTACAGTGGCCAATAATATTGATATTCAAATTGTCTTTTACAACAAAAATGATAAAAACGAAACAGATGATATTAAGGTCGTTCCATTTGTCGTCAATGCAGATCCAAAAGATCTCTGGATAGATAAACCCAGTGATAAAGGGAGTCGATTTGCTAAATCCGATACGGCTAGCCTCTCTGCAACGTTTCTTGATAAAAAAATTGTAATAGCCTCCAAACGGGGACGTTCACACGCACATGCAGGAACTTTTAGAGATGATGATTTCTATGTACAGGATTTACCGGATGACTGGGCGATTGCAGCCATTGCAGATGGTGCAGGATCTGCTCAATATGCACGTATGGGTTCACAAATCGCAACAGAATTTATTTCGAAAAGTTTTGATGATTCTGATCTGCTCACCTTACTTTCAAATCATGTCACTGATTTTTTCTGCGAGACAATAAAGCCTGAAATGCCAGATACTGTGGAGAGTGATCATAATCCTTCTATTGCAAACGAAAATAAAGATACAGCACCTGATCATGAAACTACTGAAAAACAAACAAATAACAACAAGCTTCAAAAAAAATCGGCGATCATCAATATTCTTTATAAAAGTGTAAGAAATCTGTATCATGAACTTAAAAACTTCGCAGATAAAGAGGCTTTAAGCATTAAGGATCTGAATACAACGATCATCTTTTCTCTTGCCAAAAAATTTGAATTTGGTTATGTGGTACTCACTTTTGGTGTAGGTGACTGCCCTATTAATATACTTACGGATAATGATGAAAAGGTCCAGCTTCTTAATGTAATGGATGTAGGAGATGTTGGCGGAGCAACCCGTTTTATCACGATGAATGAAATATTTTCAAATCCTGATATGGGATCACGCTTCGGAATCAACTGCTTTGAAGATTTTTCAAAACTATTTCTGATGACAGATGGAATATATGATCCAAAATTTCTTGTTGAAAGCAAGCTGGAGAATATTGAAAACTGGAAGGAGTTTTTAAAGGATCTCAATGGTGAAAATGAAGAAGTGGTAAAAGTAGATTTTGAAGAAGACACCGATATCGAAGCACAATTGCTTCACTGGATGGACTTTTGGAGCAAAGGAAATCATGATGACAGAACAATAGCTATAATCTACTGATATGAATATTATAAAGATACACTCTGTTATCGACCCAACCAGAAGTTATGAATACGTTGATGACGGAAATCCTAAAGTAGGTGGAGTAAAAGATGTCTATTTTTCACCTGATAAGAAATATGCCGTAGCTTTCTTTCGTGATCCTATTGATTTTAACCACAAAGAGAGTCTTAAAAAAATTGTAACTCTCTACCATAACAATATAAAAAATGGAAGCTCTTCTGATTATTTTTTAGATGAAATCTACAGATGGCCTTATGACGCTGTAGAAAAAAGCGGGAAATGGGGAGTGATTGTACCTTTTTATAATAAAAAATTTTTCTTTGAAAAAGGATATTCATCTAATGAAACCATAAAAAACGGTGAAAAAATCGGAAAATGGTTTACCACTCCTTCTTTCAGGAATAAACAATATCCATTGTCTCTGGACAAGTCTGAGCTGGGAGACTGGCTGAGCTACTTCCAAATTGCCATTAATATCTCCAGAGGAGTCAAAAAAATGCATCAAATGGGATTGGCTCATTCAGATCTCTCTTATAACAATGTACTTGTAGATCCGGTGACAAAATCTGCCTGCATTATAGATATTGACGGCCTTGTAGTACCGGGACTTATCCCTGCAAAGGTAATAGGAACCGCTGATTTTATCGCTCCCGAGGTTTTAAAAACAAAGCATCTTCACATTGAAGATTCTAACCGTATACTTCCCAATCAAAAAACAGATCTTCACGCCCTTCCCGTTCTTATTTATATGTATCTGCTCCGAAGACATCCCTTCAGAGGAGGAAAAATATGAGATCTTGATGCTGAAAAAGATGAAATGCTTGCCATGGGAGAAAAGGCTGTTTTCATTGAGCATCCTGACAATACCGTTAACAGGGTAAAATCTAACCATCTGAAGAAATGGAATACATTTTGGGGAGATCCTGAAGAATCCCCCTTCACCATTACTGGTCCTTATCTGACTGATCTCTTTAAAAAGGCTTTTATTGACGGGCTTCACAATCCCCTGCTAAGACCCATTGCCAATGAATGGGAGACCGCTCTTTTAAAAACGGTAGACCTTATACAGCCCTGCAGCAACCCTGATTGTGATGAAAAATGGTATGTATTTGATAATACATCAGTTCCCAAATGTCCTTTTTGCGGGACGGCCCACAAAGGCAGCCTGCCTATTATTGATCTGTATTATAAGTTTAAAGATAATGTATGGAAGCCGGAGAATCACAGGCTGATGGTATATCATAACCAATATCTTTTCAAATGGCATGTTTCTAAAAAAGTAATCCGAAATGAAAGTCTTACAAAAGAGGATAAGAAGCCTGTAGGATATTTTACATTTTATCAGAATAAATGGATGCTTGTCAACCAGGGATTATCTTCCATGAAAGATTTGTCTGAAAATAAAGAGATCCCTATCAATTCTATGGTAGAAATAAAGGACGGAAAGAAAATCATCCTTTCTGATGAGGAAGGTGGAAGACTTATGTACATTACTTTAATTAATAAATAATTCAAAATATGAATCAACAAAATATGATCGACCTGCATCCGGGACTGATTGTGGGATTTGCATCAGTAGTTATCATTATGCTGCTGCTCGACCTGGGAATTTTCAATAAAAAAGCCCATGAAGTTTCCACAAAAGAAGCTACCATCTGGTCAATAATCTGGATTTCATTGTCTATGGTTTTCTCAGGTGTCATCTATCTGATATTCAGCCGTGATACAGGCGGGCATGCATTAGCAATTGAAAAATTTTCTCAGTTTCAGGCAGCTTACTGGATAGAGAAAGCACTTTCGGTTGACAACCTGTTTGTTTTTATCCTCGTCTTCAGCTTTTTTAAAGTTCCAAAATATCTGCATCACAAAGTATTATTCTGGGGAATTTTAGGGGCCTTGATTTTCAGGGCTGTATTTATATTTGCAGGCATCGGGATTATTAATTTAACCTATTTACCTGAAATAGAGATATTGGGTAAAGCCATCAGGATCAATATTGTAATGACTCTCTTTGGTTTGTTTCTGATCTATGCAGGGATTAAGTCCTGGGGAGATGGTGATGACGATGATGAAAAAGACTTTAATGATACTGCTGGCGCAAAACTGGTAAAAAAATGCTGGAAAGTTTCCGATAATTATGCAGGAGACAAGTTTTTTACCATTCAAAACGGTGTTAAGATGGCAACGCCCCTTCTCATTGTCGTTGCTGTTATTGAATTTACTGATGTCTTGTTTGCTGTAGATTCTATACCTGCCATCTTTGCTATTTCCAAAGATCCTTTTATTCTTTATACGTCTAATATTTTTGCTATTCTGGGCTTACGTTCACTGTATTTTCTATTGGCTAATTTCATTCATATGTTTAGCAAACTCCCTTATGGTCTTGCTATTATTTTAAGTTTTATCGGAATAAAAATGCTGATATCTCCGTGGATTCATATTCCCTCTCCTGTTTCCTTAGGAATTGTAGCCGGAATATTAATCATCTCGGTCGCCATATCCCTTATTTTCCCTGAAAAAGAATCCGTCAAAACAGAATAAATTCATACTCATTATATCACAATGCCGTTTCAAGATTTGAAAAAGCATTGTGATGTTTTTTAACTTTCAGAACAGAAAGTTTACTTTAAATTTCGTGCCAGCTTCTTTACTTTCTCCAGCCACTTCTGTCTCTGTTTTTCATCAGAAGTTTTGATAATACCGATGTAAGTTACCTTCACGGGTTTGATTCCGCAAAATTCCAATGTTGATTTTTTCAGCTGATTGACACTCGGTCTTCCGTACATCAGGCGGTAATACCAGCCGGGCTGGTCTATAGTAGTGATGATGTGTGCGGTTTTTCCTTTTAAAAGTTTATCCCACCACAATGAATCTTTTTTGTATTTAAAGGCAAATCCTGGTAAAAAAAGCCGGTCTATAAATCCTTTGGTAACCGCCGGAAGACCTCCCCACCAGATGGGATGTACCCAAACCAGATGATCCGCCCACTGAATAATCTCCCAAGCTTTGATCAAGTCAGGCTCAAGTTCCATTTTTTTCTGATAGCCAAACTGAAGGTTAGGATTGAACTGAAGCTCTGCAATAACAATTTCCTGTACCTCAGCTCCTGAATCCAAAGCTCCTTTCCGATAAGCCTTTGCAATCCCAAAGTTGAAAGAGGCTTTATTGGGATGCCCGTTAATGACTACTATTTTTTTCATGGTGTTACATTGATATTGACCGTTTCGTAAGCATTAAGCTGCGCCATTAATGCTAAAGGCTCATGCAGCTGATGACTGAAGTATACCTTATTCTCATGAGGATTTCTCATTAACTCTTCTGTATGTATAACGGCTGATAAAGCCGTCAGTTCAGCCTGCCCTTTAGTGCTTTGAAGACTGATTTTTTTAGATCCCGTCTGATCTTTTACCACAATTTCGAAAACTGACAGGTCGCCATTTCCACTGGAACCGAAAATCATTTTTCTCTCCTTTAAAGATAAGATATTGAAAATCCTAAGGTACTGAAAACTACCCAGCAGCCAGGTAATAAATTTTGAATTATAAGTCATCTTCACACTTACATTGGGAACTCTCTCAACATGGTTCAGGATATACAGATCCGGAACATCAAAGTTATAAGCCTGCCTCTTTCCTATTCCAAAAGAAAAATCAAAAGTTTCTGTGTTTAAGAAATGCCTGATGGAAACGGGCCTGTCATTTTGATAACGATGGAAAGGAACCGCTACATTTTCTGCCATAAAATGAGCTGAACTCTCCCCTGCCAGATCTTTCACTGAATAGTATACAAAAAGACTGGTCTCTTTAATATTCGAGCCCTGATCTGAAACAGCATTCACCAATCCCGGTACAATCCCTCCCATCCATCCGGAACTGAATACAATTCTGCTCTTCACCTCTTTTTTTCCGGCAATAGCATAAGCTTTCATCAAAGCCGGAGTAGGTTTTGTAATATCCAGATAGTCTATTCTATTTTCAATAGCAAAACGGAGTATATGATCCTCTTTATCGTTCACCGAAAGAATGATAAGATCAATTTTAAGGTCTGTAATTGCTTTGAAAGTTTCGGGATCTGTGACGTCTATTTTCAGGTCTTTGCTTGTTTTACCTCCCTTTCTTCCTCCGGTATAAACCGACACCTGAGGATTTCTTGCCTGCAGAATTCGGGAGATAGTCCTACCTACTAAACCGTTTCCGCCGATAATCAGAATATTGTGTTCCATATTTTTTTTTCACAAAAGTATAGAGCCACAACTCCTGATGACAGGACAAATGTCCAAAAATGATCAATGATGCAAGAATCCTTTTATTGGTACATCAATGCGAAAAAAAGTAATCATTTTTAATTTTTGGTTAAAGCCACTGATATTCTGTTTATTTTTAAAACTCACGGGCTAAAGTCTGTTCCTATTGAATTACTTCTTTTAAGAGATACTTTGCTTGAGAATATATGTAGATTCTAAAAGGTTATTTCCTTTCTGATTCTGCTTAAATGTCTTTGTGTAATTCCCAGATATGAAGCCAGGTACTGCAAGGGGATATTTCTGATATAATCAGGGTAATTCTCAAGAAGAGCCATATATCTCTGAGCAGCAGTGTCTCTTTGAAGCTGAAAAAACCTTGTTTCCAGCTCAAGATATTCCTGCTCGGCAATCAGCTTTAAAAACCGTGTCCAGTTAAGATTATTCTGTACCAGTTCATCTACAGCTTCTTTTCTAAGGATCATCAGCTCGGCATCAGCAATGGCCTGCATATTTTCTTTACTTGGAGTTCCTGAGATGAATGAAGAATAAGCAGCTATCATTTGGTTAGGAAATCTAAAGCAATAGGTCATATCTTTCCCTTCGTCTGAGATATAAAAAGAACGAAAAAGACCAGATTTTATAAATGCAACCTCTTTACACCGCTCCCCTTCCTGTATGAAATAATCATTTTTATTGATTTTTCTGAATTCGAAAAGTTTTAGAAACGTCTCAATCTCACCTTCTGAAAATAAGTTAAAGCTTCGAAAATAGTCATGTTCCATAAGATCAAATTACATCATGCGAAAATAAATAAAAAAAATCATCTCAGGACGAGATGATTACCGCTTTGAATTTACTAAGTTATATATGAAGATATGAATGATTTGTGTTGTTGCAAATATAGACAGAGTCCGTATGATACACCTCAGGGGAATCCCTAAAAATATATCCGTAAAAATACGGTTGTATAAAAGGAAAAAGCCCTGCAAGAAACTTACAGGACTTTAGATTATCTAACAATTACTTTGTTTAAAGTCAAATATTAATGATTAAAGCGGGCTTACCAATTGTAAGAACCATTCTTTAACCTGCCCTTCTAAGTAAGGGGCTAATTTTTCTTCACATGTTTTATGATAGCTGTTTAACCATGCAATTTCGGTTTCAGATAAAATTTCTTTTACCACCGTATCTTTAAAGAACGGGCAGAACGTCAATGTTTCAAACTCGTAGAAAGTTCCGTGAATTGTTTTTTCTGCTTCTTTTACTGCAATCAGGTTTTCATGACGAATTCCGTAGTGTCCTTCAAGATAATATCCAGGCTCATTGGAACAAACCATTCCCGGAAGAAGATCCTGAGGATTCATATCTTTTCTGATATTCTGAGGTCCTTCATGAACGTTCATAAAGCTTCCCACTCCATGTCCTGTTCCATGGTTGAAGTCTTTACCTTCCATCCATAACGGAAGTCTTGCAATAGCATCAAGGTGTACTCCTTTTGTTCCTTTCGGGAACTTTACCATTGACAAACGGATCAATCCCTGCAATACCAATGTGGAGTTTCTTTTAAATTCTTCAGAAGGTATTCCTAATGCAAATGTTCTTGTAATATCGGTAGTTCCTTCAAGATACTGACCTCCTGAATCTACCAGAATTGTTGCCTCATTGGTAACTTCTTTGCTTCCTTCGTTTTTTGCAGAATAGTGCATGATAGCCCCATTCTCTTTATATCCTACGATAGATCCGAAACTTTCTCCTACGAAGTTTTCTCCTTCTGCACGGAATCCTTTTAGTTTTTTCCCGATAGAATACTCATTCATCGCTTCTTTTCCTGCATTGTGAGTCAGCCAGTAAAGGAATTTCACCATAGCAACGCCATCCCTCACCATTACCTTTCTGAAACCCTCCAGTTCAGCTTCATTTTTCTGAGCTTTCATAAGATTACCCGGAACCGGAGCTTTGA
The DNA here is from genome assembly GCF_057799275.1 of Chryseobacterium sp. 14P4.3.2. Lineage (NCBI taxonomy): Bacteria > Pseudomonadati > Bacteroidota > Flavobacteriia > Flavobacteriales > Weeksellaceae > Chryseobacterium > Chryseobacterium sp. 14P4.3.2. The sequence continues at coordinate 44,024 of NZ_JBYOKO010000020.1, read as the reverse complement.
TAAACTGATTATCTGCTTTTAAAGTTTCAAAAATCTGCTGGTTGCTGTTGGGAGAAACTAAAACTTTTTCATTTTTAAATCCTTTCAGATAGTTATAAAACTCTTCGTAAGGCATCATTTTCACAAAAGCATCGTCCATCTGCTTTCTTGCACCAACTTCCATTTTTTCCAATCCTGTAAACAGAACTGCATCATTTTTAGTAATAACAATATATCCTAAAAATACAGGGTTGCTTTCTACATCACTTCCTCTAAGGTTCAATGTCCATGCAACATCATCCAGACTTGATATAATGTGTACGGTAGCTTCCTGATCTTCCATTTTCTGGCGGATGGCAGAAAGTTTATCAGCCACAGATTTACCTGCTCTTTCTACAGGATGTACATAGATAGAATTGGCTGATGGTGTCCCTCTTTCTTTCCAGACTTCTTTTAAAAGCGGAAAATCTATCAGGGTAATATTTTTTGAATTAAATTTTTGAGAAAGCAGTTCCCAGTTAGCATTAGAAGCTGCTAAAGCATTTACAGATACTTTACCTCCTGCGGGGATTTCAGAAATAATCCAGTCGATATAATTGGGTGTTCCTTCCATTCCGTCTTTGAAAAGGTCAATTCCTGAACCATCCAGTTCGAGAGCGGCTTGTGTGAAGTATCTTCCATCTGTCCAAAGTCCCGCTTTGTCTTTGGTAACAACCACAAAACCTGCGGAACCTAGGAACCCTGACAACCAGGCTCTCTCCTGCCATTCTTCAGGAAGGTACTCACTCATATGCGGGTCTGCAGAATATACGATAAATGCGTCAATATTATTTTTCTGCATTTCTTCACGAAGCGCAGCAACTTTTTCCTTTGAAGTCATTCTTTTCTTTTTTAAACACCGAAAGTTACGAAAAATTTGAAGTCAAAAGATGAAATGTAGAGCCTATTTTCGACAAAAAAATTATTAAAATCTGCTAAACCTACAAGTTACAAAGCGTCTTGAAAACCTAATTATTTCTAAAAGATCGTTTATTCCATCATAAAAATTCTTAAGTTTTTGAAAATCTTTATTTTCTTTCTAATTGATTTGGGATGATCTATTTCATATGATCGTGTATTGTCCACAAAATGCATATCACACTATTAAAATGAAAACAATATAAATTTACAGCACAAAATATATTCAAAAAAACACTCTAATAAGTCATCAAAACACACCACAAATACGCATTTATTATCAAAGTAATAAATTTTGGAAAGATTATTGCTGTATTTTTACAATATGAAACAACAGAATTACAATAATCACAGGAAATTTTATCCGCCACATCACTTTATTTACCTTCCTATATTAATCATATTGGAGATTTTGGGAATCTATAAAATATGGGATGATCCTGAACACAAACTAAGCTGGATACTTTTTTCGATTGTTATTTTTCTATTATTTTATCTGGCATTTATGACCAGACAGCATTACGCACTGGGGCTTCAAAACCGTATGGTTATCCTTGAGTTTAAGCAACGGTATTTTGAAATTTTCAATAAAAGATCTGATGAAACTGTTGAAAAATTAAAATTCGACCAGATTGCAGCATTGAGATTTGCACATGATGATGAATTCAAAGAACTTTTGTACAAAGCGCTTCACGAAAAACTTTCTGGTGACGAGATCAAAAAATCGACCAGAAACTGGAGAGCAGACCGACTCAGAATTTAATTAACCAATCAAAATAGTAAGCTATGAAAAAATGGACATTATACAGTATTGCAATATTAACTTTACTGACACTTACAAGCTGCGAGGCAGTAGGAACAATTTTTAAAGCCGGAATGTGGTGGGGAATCTTCTTAGTCTGTGTAATTGTAGTGATTCTTTTAGTGATTTTCTCGAAGGGTAAAAACTCTTAACCATGTTTTATGGAGAAGAACACAGAGGTAGAGATTATTTCTCATTTAAAACCGGCAAAGATTGTTAAAATCATGAAAAATCCCGAGGCTTCTGCAAAGGCGGTACATCTTGTATATACCTCCGATGCGGAAACGCCCGGTATTACTCGTAAAAAAAACGGAAAAAAGTATTCTTATTATAAAGATGGAGAAAAAATAAAAGACAAGGATGAGATTGCAAGAATCAATAAACTTGTCATTCCACCCGCCTGGGAAAATGTGTGGATCTGTGCACTGGAAAACGGACACCTTCAGGCAACAGGCTTCGATTTGAAAAAAAGAAAACAGTATCGTTATCATTCTTTATGGAGTGCCTTAAGAAACCACACCAAATTTTACAGAATGCTTCAGTTCGGATATGCACTGCCGGATATACGGCTTCAGGTGGAACAGGATCTGGCTTTAAGAAATTTTGAGAAGCGAAAGATTCTCGCTTTAATTGTAAGCCTGATGCAAAGAACAAATATCCGTATTGGTAATAATATATATGAAAAGCTGTATGGGTCTTTTGGGCTCACTACATTAAAGGACAAACATGTGCAGGTAAAAGGACAGAAAATAACCTTTTCTTTTAAGGGGAAAAAAAGCATTATGCATCATATAGATCTTAAAAGCAAAAGACTGGCAAGGCTTGTTCAAAAATGTAAGGATATTCCCGGTAAGGAACTTTTTCAATATTTTGATGACGAAGGAAATCTCCATTCTGTAGATTCAGGAATGGTGAATGAATATATTAAAGAAATAAGCGGTGAGGATTTTACGGCTAAGGATTTCAGAACATGGTCCGGAACGGTGAGTGCCCTGATTGCCTTTAAAGAAATCGGCTATGCAGAAAATAATACAGCCTATAAAAGTAAAGTAAAAGAAGCACTGGATATTGTTGCTGAACATTTGGGAAACACCTCTGCTGTCTGCAGAAAGTACTATGTGCATCCTCTTGTTATCAATCTTTATGAAAACAATTCTATCAAAAAATATCTTGATGAACTGGAAGTAATTGAAGAGAATGACGGAAAAGCTGATCTGACACGAGAGGAAAAGCTTGTGCTGAAAATACTGGAAAATGAAAGAATGTAGAGAACAAAATGTGTCAATGGTAAATAGTGAATTTGCTTCGCCGCGAATTTGTACTTCTGCATCTTAAAATCCGTTCCTGCATTATCAATCATTCTATTGGCCGTTCACTTGCGAAGCAAAGTTAACCATTGACATTATCAAACTACGCTCTCTAATTAAACAGGTATTCTTTTATTTGAAAACTGTATTCTGTATTCTTTCGGTGTAATTCCGGCAATTTTTTTGAAAAGCTGGGTAAAATGTGATGCTGTATGAAAATTCAGTTCGTATGCAATTTCCGCAATATCTTTACTTGAATGCAGTAAAGCTTTACTATAGTTGATATCAATCTCATTGATCCACTGTTTTGGAGATTTCTGGGTTACCCCTTTTACACATTTATTTAAATAACTTTCTGTAACGGATAACTTATCTGCGTAGAAAGCTACTCTTTTTTCTACTACATGATATTTAAACAAAAGATCCCTGAACTGAAGAGAAAGCTCCATAGGGCGGGTTGCTGACTTGTGATGGGTATCAGAATCTGTACTCAGCATTTTGATCAGAATAAGATGAAGCATCGTTACTACTACATCATTAATATTCAGGCTATTCAGCCACAATTCCTGCTCCATAATGGGAAGAAGCTGGGTAATGGTTCCGTAAGTCAGGCTGTCAAGGTTCAGGAAAGGAGTCATAAAGAAAATACTGCTCTTATGTTTCGGTAGTTCCTGTTCAGACAGGATATTATTTTCATAAGCCAGAAAAAAACCTTCAATATCATCTGACAATTCTACAGTAGCCGTGATGGTTCCCTGTTTGATAAAGATGACACCACCTTTTTCAGAATGATATTCTTTATTTTCAAGATACTGCTTGATGTGTCCGTTGGTGACGAAAATAATAAAATTAAAAGTAGTACGATACGGAATCACCGGCATAAGGATTCCTTTAAGGTAATTCTCTATCCGATAAAGCTGTATGTCTGCATTATTGGCTAATATTTTATCCGTAATGTTCGGTAGGAAAAGCTTTTTATATTGAAAATTGGATAATACTTCCATAATGATTTGATTGTTACAAATTTAATGCTGAAATTGAATATTTGGATATTTTTGTTTGTATAATATCAGTTGTATAATGTATAATGTCGGTTGTAAAAGGTATAAGGTATAACTGCTTTCAAATAGAAGGATTATTATCTGATGTATTGTTCTTTATCATTTTAAAATAATCAATCATCAGCGCAACATTATACATTATACATTATACATTATACATTATACATTATACATTATACATTATACTCTAGAACTTATAATACACTCCTACTCTCACCCCAAAAGGGCTTCCCGGAGTATAGGTAAGATCTGTAATAGGTTCTGCCTCTCCTTTCAATTGAGTTTCTGTTGCAAACTGTGCTTCATTCCATTTTACATTGAAAAGATTATTGACCTGGATATTGGCACCCCAAGTCTGACGGTTATATGAAAGCATAAGATCATTAACAAAGTAAGGTTTGGTTCTGATGCTGTTATCTTCCACCGCAGGTCTTGCCCCCAGATATCTGTACTGTAATCCCAGAGAAAATCCTTTAAGAAAATCCCAGTTTACAGATCCTGTACTGGTTACTACCGGTGCGAGTGGAACATAGTCCTGTCCTTTTTCCTCTTCAATAAATCTTGCGTGAGAATAATTGATATCTGCATTCAGGTAAAAGTTCTCCAATGGCTGGAAACGCACGCCCAAATCAGCTCCGAAACGTCTTGATTTTCCTGAAGGTTCTACTACAGCATCATCTCCTACATATACAAATTCCTGCTGGAGATCCATATACCAAAGCGTTGGGGTAATGATCAAGGATTTGAAAGGATGCAGCCTGACTCCGAAATCTGCTCCGATAGAATATGGAAGTGTATTTTCATTTTTATTAGGCACCACTACTCTCAGGTCATTGGAATGGAACCCCATTCCTGTTTTCAAAAACCACATCACATTATCATTTTGAGCATAGGAGAAATTAAGTTTCGGACTTAATCTTGTTGCTTCTTTTGACTGGCCGGAGGGTAATTGCTCAACATCCAGAAGATTATGCATATTAAAAATAAAATGATCAACTCTTAAAGCTGGATTGATGGTCCATTTTCCTGTTTTCCAGATTAACCCTGAATAAGCATGGAGATTGGTTTCCGTTCCCGTTACATCTGATAATCTATCCAACAGCAGATCTCTGTGATAAACGTGATTAAGCTGTAATGTATTGATATCATCGTTTCTTAAACCTACTCCCGATATCCAGTTCAGAGAGCTGCTTGGCAGAGAAAAGCTTTTGGTATATTTTATTTCTGTTCCATAAATATTTCTTCCATCTGTCTGCTGGATTTCATCTCCGTGATCTTTATCTTTTAAGTAAAAAGTAAAGTCAGAATAAAGATTGAAATTGTATCTTGAATAAAAAGCCATTGCATCAATCTGCTCAGAAGGAGAAATGATATGCTTAAAGTTCATCTGAATGTTTGTTCTGGAAGTTTTTCCGCCCTCAGTAGGATCTATACTGCCCCATCTTCCGATGATTCCTTCGTCTACGGCACGTTCAGGAATCTGCCCTGAAGCATTCCATGAAGAACTGAAGGTCGAAAACTGGATATTGAAATAGTCTTTGTCAGTAAACCACTGGTTATATTTTCCAAAGATATTAACTCTGTTAAAGTTCTGCTTTACATCAAAAGGACCATCTGTATAATTGTATTCTGCTGCTATATATGCATTTTTCCGACCTTCATCATCATGCAGAATATTGAACATTCCCAAGACTCTTTTTGAATTGAATGAGCCTCCTTCCAGTTTGATCATACTATTCTTCAATCCGTTATAAGTCTGAAAATCTACATATCCGGCTGTATTGAAATCTCCACGATCCATATAATACGCCCCTTTTCCAAAGTCTATATTGTTTACTGTTTCAGGAATTACAAAATGGAGATCAGAATATCCCTGTCCATGGGCATGAGATACAATATTTACCGGCATTCCGTCTACATTCACGCTTACATCAGTACCATGGTCTGCATCAAATCCTCTTAAAAAAAGCTGTTCGGCCTTTCCTCCTCCTGCATGCTGGGCAATAAACAATCCCGGAACTTTCCTAAGTAAATCCTGCGCAGAGTTTACGGGAAATTTATTCAGATCAACTTTGGTAATTGCTGATAAGAATGAGCTGTGATTGATGGCTACTTCTGATATCTGAAAAGGTTTATGCTGTAAAAAAATAACTTTACTTTTATCTTCATCATTGGTTACCACCCATTTTACCTCATCGTATCCCGGACGATTGATTACCAACGTATCGGGAAGTGACTTCACTGGAATGGCAAACGTACCGTCTGTTCCTGTATGAGTATGGCTTTCACCATGATTATATTTTATCAACACATCCGCAATGGGAAATTTATCGTCTGCATCTTTAATTAACAGTTGTTTTTCAGCTTCCTGCGCCCTCATTTTTCCACTGAAGGCCATTACCAGAAATACAGCTGCTATTTTCGTTATTTTCATTTTTTATTTTTTTGTAAAATGTATTATGTTGTTTGTAAAATGTGTTAATGAATGATTATAGGTTAAATTCCGGTCAGAAAAATTGATTTGCAGCTTCCAGTCTACATTCTCATTCTCCATTTTCATCTTTTAATTTTCAACTCTAATTCATTTTCGCTTTACGAATCCCTTTCTGAATCAAAAGTGTAATCCAGGTACCTGCTACAAACGGGAAAGTAAACACCCCACCTACGGCACTCAGCAAATTATTATCAACTAAGAAATCATCAATGGCAATCGTTAAGAACACTGCAATGAGCACCCATAATCCATCTGTTTTTTTAACTCCTGAGAATACAATGGCTGAAAGCACTGCATTAAAACCGAATAGCCCCATATGAATTTCTTTCACAGGTTCTCCGTTCAACTGTGATAGTCCGGCTCCCAGAATAGAGGCTGCAAGTCCATATAAAGCAGCAACCGGTGAACTGATGAAAACGGCAATAAAGAAAATCATTCCTGAAAGTACTCCACCCTGAAATATCACTTCCCCAAAGCCGTTGGTACAGGTAAGGAAATCATCATATTTTGTAGGTACCACTTCACTGCTCAGCATTGCAGATGGCGGAATGTGGGTAAAATGATGCAGTGCAAATACCAATACCCATGAAATAATGATGAAAGGAAAAGTAAATACCGGGATTTTCTTTTGGATAAAGAAATGCTGAATAATAGCAGCCAATGCCCCTCCCAGTATAATAAGAACCCAGATCAATACGGTTGTTTCAAATAAAAATGACAATGCCACTCCTACAAGGGCTGCACTGAATCCGTATAAACCGGCATTGATTTCAGATTGGTTATATTTAAGCTTCATGGCGGTAAAAGTTCCGGCTGCTGTTGATAGCAAAACGGCAACTCCGCATTGCCAGCTTCCCATAAATATTCCTATCAAAAACAGAAGCCCGGTCCATCTGTTTTCCTGAAGCATAATCTGCCCGATTCCTTTTAAAATATTATCGATAAAAGGTAGTTTTTTGAAAAATTCGTCCATAGTTTTTTTAATTGTATTAATGTAGAGTGTATAATGTATTAATGAGGGGAATGGGGAAATTGAAAATGAAGAATCCAAAATTCAAAGTGGAAAATTGAAAGTTGAAAGTTGAAAGTTGAAAATTATTAATGATTACGAATGTTGTGTTTCTCATTCAAATTCTCTGATTTTATACCTTTAAACTCTCCAAATCATGATTCTTTACCATCCCAGAAAGACCATTCCAATTCCACAAACTGTCACAACGGCACCACTTACCACGCCCATATATCTTTCCAGTTTATCAGTATTGAATAAAGTTGAGTACCCGTAACGTCCTAAAAGAACCATCCCAAGCATTGTCAATACGGTGGTCACGGTGAATGAAGTAACCAATACTGCGATTTCAGACATTGAATGTTTTACTCCTGAGTAGAATAATAAAGGGATTAAAGGTTCGCTTGGCCCCATTACAAAGATCATGAAAAGTACGAGTGGGGTCACTTTTATTCTTTTCTGAGGCATTACCACTTCATTGTGATTGTGTTCATAGACATATACATCATCTCCCATTACATCAAAATGTTTGTGGGGCTTATTTCTGATTGCCTGAACCAGCCCATACACCAGATAAATTCCTCCAAAGATCAGCAGTGCCCATCCTGAGAAGTTTCCTCTTATATCCTGAAACCAGGAAATTTTATTCAGCTGCCAGCCAAGGAAAACTCCGATAAATCCTAAAATAAGTGAACTCAATACGTGCCCCAGCCCGCAGACAACAGTTAATATTGCTGTTTTCATCCCACTCCATTTCTTGGATTTCGAAATTACAATAAACGGCAGATAATGATCCGGCCCTGAAGCGGTATGTATAAAACTTATTGAAACGGCACTCAAAAGAAGCGCCCAAACTGTACTATCCATTTTATTAATTCTGTTATTTCTGATTCTTATTAAGTTTTTGGCTAAAGCCCGTTTCTACTGAAAAAATGAAGTACGTTAACTTTGATAAGAATCATTTTAATTTTTATTCCAGTGACCAAAGGATTTCCTGAATATAAAGGAAGAAATTATACATCAGCTCTCCACCATGCCCTAAAGCTCTCACTACAAAACCATTATCTTCCATTGCAGAAACACCTACTTCCATTTCTTCATGATGCTGTGCTGCTGCTTCAACAATCTCATCAATCAGTGCATTCTTATCTACATTCTCCTTCGTACTGTAAAAGATTAAAGTTCCCTGATGGGTATACTGCTCCAGATTTCCGATGCTGCTGATGGGGATCAGATCCGGCTGAATTACCACATTGTCTTTTACTACCAGTTTATTGTTATGGTAGATTTCCATCAGATTCTGAAAACGTTTCAATTTGAAAACTTCTCCATAATGCTTTCTTCCGCAGGTAATGATCTCACTGATGATAATCTGGCTGTCTCTTCCGATATGAATATTGGCTTTACTTTTAAAGTTGGAATCTTCATGCGGAACTATAGGATGCGGAACATAGGCAAAGGAGGTTTCATCTTCCATTTTTACATTCAGTTCCTGCAAAGCTTTATCCTTCATATTAAACAATCTCTGATAAGACTGTGACTGCAACTGCAATGAGGATCCTTTTTCAAGAGCAACATCCAGATGATAATGGTCTCCATCCAGAATTCCCGGGGAGGAGCTCATCACCATCTGATAAAGCTTTTTGTCACTTTTTCTCTGTCCTACAGAAACAACTCTGAAAGGAAGTGAGACATAAAGATCTTTCACGTACGATTCTCCTCCCTTGAATCCTGCTATAATATTTAAGCGGCTATCCATCTATCTTACTAAGTTCGGTTCTTCAATTTCCTCTAAAAGAGCATATTTTTTAATCCAGCCGATCACTTTATCCAGTCCTTCATCCGTTTTAAGGTTCGTGAATACAAACGGATTTCCTTTTCTCATCCTTCTTGCATCATTTTCCATTACTTCAAGACTCGCTCCTACATGCGGGGCAAGGTCAATTTTATTGATGATCAATAAGTCTGATCTTGTAATACCTGGGCCTCCTTTTCTAGGAATTTTTTCTCCTTCTGCAACATCAATAATAAAGATGGTAACGTCTGCAAGATCCGGACTGAAAGTTGCTGAAAGGTTATCACCTCCACTTTCAATAAGAACCAATTCAATATCCGGGAAACGTGCTGCCAGTTCATCCACTGCTTCAAGGTTCATACTTGCATCTTCACGGATTGCTGTGTGAGGGCAGCCTCCTGTTTCTACTCCGATAATTCTGTCATGAGGAAGAAGACTGTTTTTAGCCATAAACTCAGCATCTTCTTTGGTATAAATATCATTAGTAATTACTCCAAGATCATAGATCCCGAATAATTTTCTGCTTAAACGTTCCAGTAATGCAGTTTTTCCTGACCCTACAGGTCCTGCCACTCCTACTTTTATATATTTTCTATTTTCCATTTTTCTAAATTTTATTTTTTAGTGCAAAGAGCACTGATTTTTTTATTGATATTTTTTAAGGGTGATAAAGGCATTTCACTCAGTAAAGTATTTCCACTTCGTTCATCCCTGTTTCCTTTTAATTTTTTTTGTTCTGCTTTCTATGACATATAAAGTCTTGAGTAAAGTCTTTCATGCTGCATACATCTTATATCAAAAGCCGTATTACAAAGTCCTACCATATCTCTGTCCAGTTCCATGGTCTCCCAAACGGTCTTTTCCATTACGGGATACAGAGAAAAGAGAATATCCTGACCGTCAAGCTGTCCCAGAGGAACCAATTTTACAGCATTGGTGATCATCCCTGCAACCGAGGTATAATAGAATCCCAGCAGGGCTTCGTATAATGGTATTTTCATTAAATAAGCATATACTCCAAAAACGATACAATAATGAGAATTGGCTTCTTTATTCTGAACTGCTTTTTCAAAAGCCTCCATAAAAGGGAAACTTTCTCTTCTCTTGAATATCTTGATCAATCTCAGACCAAGCTTCTGACTGGCCTGACGGATTTCTTTCGGACATTTGATAGAATTACATTCATTATCAAGAAGTAAGAGTGCTTCTAAGTCCCCTTTTTCCGCTGCTTTATAAGCCAGTTTTACAAAAGCTCCGTCATTGAACTTAAGATTATACTGAAGCATATTCTGCACAAACTCTTTCGCGGTCTGTAAATTATGTACAATTCTTTCCTGTACATAGGTTTCAAGTCCGTTGGAATGGGTATAGCCACCAATAGGAAGTGTAGGATCTGCGAGATGAAGCAGTCCTGACAGAAAATTTATATTCATATTATTCATCTTTTGGGGCAGCCATTTTTAAGATTTTTGTAAATATTGTTGAACCCAGACTTCCATGCCCGTGAGGCTCAACGTTTGATTTAAGAAGATTAAGCAGCTTTACAGATTTCTTTTCCGGTTTGAACCCGCTTGCCTCCAGCCATCTGAACATGGGCATTTCGAAAGGCAGTAAAACTTTATCGTCCTGAATAAAAAGCGGAATATGTTTGTTTCCGATTTCATAACATACTGTTCCCATTTCCAGTAATGAACCCGGAGCCATTACAATAGCATCCGTCTCCAAAACATTAATGGCAACTATTTTTTCTGCATCCTCAAAAAGAATATCTCCTTCATGCAGGCGCTGCCCCTCTCTGAGAAACTTGATGGCAACATCGGTTCCCTGTCTGGTTTTTTTGCGCTGGATTCTTTTTGTTGTTTCAAACCATTCAAGATCAAGATAATCTATGGTTTTTGCTGTAGGATTTTCAGAGAGATTGCCTATGATTTGATTAATTATCATTTTGGGATTTTTTTCTGAAGTCTAAGTTTTTGGAAATTCCTACTCCGAACGTTGAACCACTGATTCCTGCTACATAGGTTTTTGTCCAGCCTTCCTCTTTTGTCTTGGTCTGAAGCATTGAAAGTTCTGCAAATTTGAATTTCAAAGCCCAGCCTCCTCCTAACAAAATTCCGATCAGTGGATAAGCACGAAGACGGAATCCGTTAAAATTCTGCATTGCATCCACAGCTCCTGACTGCTGCTGACCCCAAACATAATGAGCATCAACCTGGCCAATCAGTACAAAATATTTTCCAAGCATCAATGACGGGCTATACCAGATTCCTGCTTCATTCTGCTTATACAAAACTTTATGATCTACCGTATTTTGTGAGTAAGCATAGTTGACTCCGACAAGGTCATTATTATTGATAAAGTATCCCACTCCAAGGGGTGCGCTGGAAACGGTACTGCTGCTGCTGGATGGTGTAGTGATCTTGGAATAATCTAATGATCCGTAAACCATAAACTGGCCTTTTGGCCCCTCTTCATCACTTTTAAGTCTGTGTCCCCCCAGGAACTGAGCACTTAAATCCCCGGAAATCAAGGATATCCCGGCTATCGCAAGAGAAAAAACTGTTTTATTTAAATATTTCATTCTAAACTTAGTTCTATAGTGAGTTAAATTTTCTTTGGATAAATCTTTTGAAATCTTATTTAAACCTTATAGGTTTTGGAAACCTATAAGGTTTGATTTGCACTTTTCAGATTTATTTTTAGAACAAGTAGTATAACTGTGTTAAAGGAAGTGTTTCTGCCGGCTCGCAAGTGATGTACTCACCATCTACCGTTACTTTATAGTTTTCAGGATTTACTTCTATTAAAGGAGTCTTGTCGTTATGGATAAGATCTGCTTTAGAAATATTTCTACAGTTTTTCACAGGAAGGATCATTTTCTCCAATTTATAAGAAGCGATGGTTCCGTTATCAATAGAGATCTGAGAAACGAAGTTGGCACAGATACCGTATTTAGCTTTTCCGTGAGCCCCAAACATATTTCTGTAAATAACAGGCTGAGGTGTAGGAATAGATGCATTAGGATCTCCCATTTTAGCAGCAATTACAAATCCTCCTTTTACAATCATTTCAGGTTTTACCCCAAATAATGCAGGTTTCCAGATCACCAGGTCAGCTAATTTCCCTTCTTCAAGAGATCCCACATATTCTGAAATACCATGAGCAATAGCCGGGTTGATGGTATACTTCGCTACATATCTTTTGGCGCGGTAGTTATCATTGTCTGTATTCTGATCTTCTTCCAAAGCACCTCTCTGCTCCTTCATTTTGCTAGCCGTCTGCCATGTTCTGGTGATTACTTCGCCTGGTCTTCCCATTGCCTGAGAGTCGGAACTCATGATACTGAATACTCCCATATCATGCAGAATATCTTCTGCTGCAATCGTTTCAGGACGGATACGTGAATCTGCGAATGCCACATCTTCAGGAATATTTTTGCTCAAATGGTGGCACACCATCAACATATCTAGGTGCTCATCAATCGTATTGATTGTATAAGGACGTGTTGGGTTTGTGGAAGCAGGTAATACGTTGGGGTACATTGCTGCTTTAATGATGTCCGGTGCGTGCCCTCCACCAGCTCCTTCCGTATGGAAAGTATGGATTACTCTTCCGTTGATCGCTCTCATTGTATCTTCCAGGAAACCTCCTTCATTCAATGTATCTGTGTGGATGGCAACCTGAACGTCGTATTTATCCGCTACTTTTAGGGCGGCATCTATTGTTGCAGGAGTTGCTCCCCAGTCTTCGTGAATTTTCACTCCTAAAGCACCTGCTTCTACCTGCTCTTCGATAGGCTCCTCAGCAGAACAGTTTCCTTTTCCAAAGAACCCAAGATTCATAGGATATTCTTCTGCTGCTTCAAGCATTTTCTGCATATTGAATTTCCCTGGAGTAACGGTTGTAGCATTTGTCCCGTCATTCGGTCCTGTACCACCACCAATCATCGTGGTAATTCCACTGTATAAAGAGGTCTCGATCTGCTGTGGGCAGATGTAGTGAATGTGGGTATCTATTCCTCCCGCTGTTACGATATATCCTTTTCCACCATGAACTTCAGTAGAAGCACCAATGATCATATTAGGAGATACACCATCCATCGTATCAGGGTTTCCGGCTTTTCCTATTCCCACGATCTTACCGTCTTTTATTCCGATATCACCTTTTACAATTCCCCAGTGGTCAATGATTACTGCTCCTGTGATGCAAAGGTCCAAAACCCCTTCGTCTCTTTTTGCAGTAACGTTCTGCCCCATTCCGTCACGTACGGTTTTTCCACCTCCGAAAACAGCCTCGTCTCCGTAATGGGTGAAATCTTTTTCAATTTCAATTATAATTTCAGTATCTCCCAGTCTGATTTTATCTCCGGCTGTAGGACCTAATATATTGGCGTATTGCTTTCTATCTACGTTTAAGCTCATCTTAGTAATTTTTAAAGTTTAACTCTTCAATTTTTGCAAGGCTTACTTTTTTCTGTTCTTCAGAATCTACCTGTCCGTCAACAAGGTTATTAAAGCCCATTGCTTTTTTAGTACCTCCTATTTCTACCAGTTCCACATCTTTTTCTTCTCCCGGTTCGAAACGTACTGCAGTACTTGCTACAATGTTCAGTCTCTTTCCAAAGGCTTTTTCGCGGTCAAAGCTCATTGCCTTATTTACTTCGAAAAAGTGAAAATGTGAACCTACCTGAATAGGACGGTCTCCGGTATTTGTTACTTTTATTTTGACAGTTTCTCTGCCTTCATTGCAGATAATAATGCCTTCTTTTACGAAAATTTCTCCTGGTATCATAATAGAAATAGGTATTAACGGATTGGGTTGTGTACGGTTACCAGCTTCGTTCCATCAGGGAATGTTGCTTCAATCTGAACATCGTGGATCATATCTGCCACGCCGGGCATCACATCATCTTTGGTAAGAAGATTAGCGCCTTCCTGCATCAGTTCAGCGACTCTCTTTCCGTCTCTTGCTCCTTCAAGCAAAAAATGGCTAATCAATGCTATTGATTCTGGATAGTTTAATTTAAGGCCTCTAGCCTTTCTTTTTAGAGCCAGCTCTCCTGCCAGAAATAGCATAAGCTTCTCCGTTTCTCTCGGTGTTAAGTGCATAGTATTTTTATTTAAAATTGAACAAACAGTATCCGGTTCGTCTTTCTATAAAGACAAATAGGAATGTTTAAAAATGTAAAGTGAGGAATGATGCCTACTGATCTGTATTTACATAATACAAACCATAAAGGGTCATTGAAAAATTTAAAATAGGATTAGCAGCCTGCTATTTGCAGGGAATGATACAGAATGTACCTTGGTGCTGTAATATAGACACGGTTTTTAACGGCCGCAACCGGTATATTATGAGAATAATCTGCAAAAAAATAGTGAAGCCACTGCTGTGCAAGTATTGAATAGTCAAATTTTACCTTCTCCCAATCGTTGGAATCCTGAGCATCCTGAGCATCTGTAAAACTATAAATTTCAGGCTGGGTCTGCTGATCCGATTTTTGCTGAAGAAGATGAATTTTTGAAAGGATATCAGAGTATGATTCAGTTTTCCCTTTATGTGCAAAAAGACCTGCACACAATGCTGAGAAAAATAATACAAAAGAGAAAAATAGGACTCTTTTTTTCATACCTGTTAATAATGATGTAAAAGTAGGACAATCTTAAAACTCTGGCTATCAAAAAATTTATTTAAAATGTTCAAAATCGCAACAAACGTAATTTTATATATTTTTAACATTTAGCCATAAATCCTTTATTTACAGTATAAAAGTGTAAGATTTGAACTATGACAAATATTTTATTGTCCCTATTCCCGCAATTATACTCCATCGATCTTTATTTTCCATCAATCTAAAAAATTGAATAAATTCATTAAACATTCTTAGTATAAAGCATTAAAAACACCTTTAATGATAAAAATTATCAGGCTAAAAAGTTTATTCCATAAAAACAGGCGGTATTTTTTCTTTTCTTATAATTATCGTAAATTTGTATACAACATACTTAGTAAAATTTAATAAAAATAATAAAAACGTAATATGTCAAAAGCAATTTCGCAAGTGCCATTAGCAGTAAACGAGCCGGTAAGTTCATATGTACCTGGATCTCCCGAAGTTAAAAGCCTTATCAGTACCTATAAAAAAATGTGGTCTGAAAAGGTAGAAATTCCAATGATCATCAATGGTAAAGAAGTAAAAACTGACAATAAAGTACAGCTTCAGTCTCCTCAGGATCATGCTCACGACTTCGGATTTTATTACCAAGGGGGTATGCAGCATGTGGATGACGCTATAAACGCGGCATTGGCAGCTAAAAAAGAGTGGAATGAACTAGGCTGGGAACAGCGTGCAGCAATTTTCCTGAAAGCAGCTGATCTTTTAGCTGGCCCTTACAGAGACGTCATCAATGCAGCAACAATGATTGGACAGTCTAAAAATGTACACCAGGCAGAAATTGACGCAGCTTGTGAGTTCATTGACTTCCTAAGATTCAACGTAGAATTCATGACTGAAATGTATTCTGAGCAGCCTGTTTCTGACGATGGAATCTGGAACCGCGTAGAGTACAGACCATTAGAAGGATTCTGTTTTGCAGTAACTCCGTTCAACTTTACGGCCATTTCAGGAAACCTTCCTACGTGTATGGCAATGCTAGGAAACGTAGTCGTTTGGAAGCCTTCTGACAAGCAGGTTTATTCTGCAAAAGTAATTATGGATGTATTGGTAGAAGCTGGTCTTCCAGCCGGTGTCATCAATATGATCTTTACCGATGGAAAAGAAACTGCTGAAAAAGTATTGGCACATAAAGATTTTGCAGGTCTTCACTTCACTGGTTCTACAAAAGTATTCCAGGGAATGTGGAAAATGATCGGTGACAATATTCACAACTACAGAACATATCCAAGAATTGTAGGGGAAACCGGTGGTAAAGATTTTGTAATCGCTCATCCATCTGCTAATGTAGAAGCTGTAGCTACTGCTTTGGTAAGAGGTTCTTTCGAATATCAGGGACAAAAGTGTTCTGCGGCTTCAAGAGCTTATGTTCCTAAGTCTCTTTGGGCTGATGTGAAAAAAGTAATGGAAGCTCAGATGAGTACAATTAAAATTGGTTCTCCTGAAGATCCGTCTAACTTTGTGAATGCAGTAATCGACAAAAATTCTTTCGAAAAATGTAAAGGATATATCGACAGAGCTAATGCATCTGGTGAAGCTACTGTAGCGATCGGTGGAAAAGTTGATGATTCTAAAGGATGGTTTGTACACCCTACAGTAATTGAAACTACAAATCCTCAATACGAAAGTATGGTAGAAGAGATCTTCGGGCCTATCTTATCTGTATTTGTTTATGAAGATCAGGACTGGAAAGAAACGCTTAAAATAGTTGATTCTTCTTCTCCTTATTCATTGACAGGTTCTGTATTCGCTCAAGACCGTTACGCGATCAATGAGGCTTATAAGGCATTGGAAAATGCATCAGGAAACTTCTACATCAACGACAAACCAACGGGTGCTGTAGTAGGACAGCAACCTTTCGGTGGTGGTAGAGCTTCAGGAACTAACGATAAAGCGGGTTCTAAAATGAATCTTCTAAGATGGACTTCTGTAAGAAGTATAAAAGAAACTTTTGTTTCTCCAAAAGACTACAAATATCCATTCCTTGGATAATAATAACAGGTCATAAATAATTATTGACTCTAAATATGGCCCCGGAATTTTAGTTCCGGGGCTTTTTTATGCATAAGAAATCGGAAAATGCTGCTGCTTTTTTGATTTTATAGATCAGCTAAAGGATTATACATTGTATCTGCATTTGAAAACAGATTAAAGCCTATCCTATTAAGTTTTCACAAAAGAATCTGTTAATTTTATAATCTGTTAATAAAATCACTATATTTGGGTAACATCAAACAATAAAAATAGGATTATGAAAAAACTCTGGATAGCAACTATTCTAGGAATTCTTTTTCTGGGAAGCTGTGCTCAAAACAAGGAAAAAAGAGAGGAATATAAAGATGCCCATGATAAGGATTCTTTAAGAAACAGAATGGGCGATTCTGCAGTAGCCAATTCTGAACCCTCCCCCACAACTCCAAATACTTCAAAAGCCAAAGCCGACAGTGCAAAAACGAAATAAAATCACAAATCCACAGAATATCTGTGGATTTGCACTTAAAAAAACTTGACTGAAAAAAAACCGGGCAATCAACCCCGATTATAGGTTATGGTCCGAAGATTCGGATCAGTATATTTTTTAGCAGATAAAAACCGGAGTCTTGATTATTTCAGAATCCTGAAGTGTAATAAGTAGTAATGTCTGAAGTTTCATAGCCTGATAGTTTCCGTCTTATTTCATCTCAAAAAAGAACAGGAGCTTTTTAAAAGAAAAAGAGACAGCCTGTAAAGTCATATCCCATAAAACTGGCGCAAATATAGGATAGTAATGGCATTCTTTAAAACAATAGGTTGTCCATTTTCATGAAAATGGCAAGATATAATCAAAAACAGGATCTCCCTTTAATCATTTTCCTGAAAATGAACATTTTTATCTGATTGATTTTCAGACTCCAGATATTTAATATAAGCTGATGGCGAATAATCTGTGACCACTTTAAAGATAGCTGCAAATTTACTGTGTGAAGAAAACCCACATTCGTCAGCAAGAATACTGATCTTGTATTGTCTGTACTTTTCATCATTGATCAGTTTATCGACAATATAGTTGATTCTTAAGCGGTTGACATAAGTTTTGAAATCAGCATTTTTATGCTGATTAATCACATATGAAAGGTATTTCGTATTGGTGTTCAGTTCTCCTGCAAGAAAGGAAAGAGACATTCCTTTGTTATTATAAAGATTTCCTTTTTCAAATTCCTCAAGCAGTTCAAGCAGTTTTGACTCTGTTTCGGAAGTCATCAGAGATTCATTTCTTTTTCTACCGTCCTCAGAATCTTTCTCGGCAATTTCTTCAACAGAGATGTTGGAAAATTCAGCAGGATCGGAAGATGACAGATGGTAATTGTTTTTACTGATCAGATTGGATTGTGTTCTTATGATATTTCTTAATTTGGAACGCTGTCTCTTCTGTTTTATTTTAAAGAATATAATCAGGGAAACCAATGAAACAAACAGAATAATGATGGCTATATTTTTTGCCACATTCATTTGTCCGCTTCCTTTATTATTTTTACCATTAGAACCTTCTTTGCTCTGACCAATAAATGTATGATTACGGGCTGCAATACTATCATATGCTCTGACATATTTCACGGCGTATAAAGAGGCTTTAAAATTATCTCCTATCCCTTCGTAATAATCATTAATATTAGAATAAACTGCTTTTTTAAGCTTAAGACTTCTGGAAGTATCTGCTATTTTTTCTGCTTTTTTAAGGTACAGCTCTGCATCTTTCCAGTTTTTCTGTTTCAGACGTATTCCACCCAGTCCGTTATAAACCAGTCCAAGGGTACAGCTTCCCTTTTTTAGTAACTGCTCTGCTTTTCGATAATACTTTTCGGAAACGGGATATTCATTCAGTTTAAAATAAACATCTCCCAAAACCTGATACGAAGCGGCCTCCGTGCGGCTTTCAATCTGGCTGTCTATTTTTTCAAAATATTTGAGGGAAAATTCTACGTACTGTATTGCATTGTAATAATTCCCAAGTTCCATTTCATAAAAAGCCATTTCCTGATTCAGAAGTCCTGCTGCCTCATTTCTTTTTTCAAAACTGGAGATCTGCTTTGAAGCTTCCAGCCCTTTTAATATATATTTCTTTGCTCTTTCGTATAACCCTACCTGTCTATATTGTCTGGCCAATAACCTACTCACATCCGCCATCCATTCCGGATTGTTGAACTGATTGATTAATGAATGGGCGTTTTCACTGTAGCATATCGCTTTTTTAAGTTCATCTGCGTGATGGTAAAGCTCTGAAGAAAGCATCAGGCTCTTAACCTTTTCTGAGGGTGCCTGGGCCGCTATATAAAGAGAATCCGCAGTTTTAAAGGCTTTAGGTAAATCTTTATAGGCAGTGATGGAAGAAGTTCTGTCACAGATCTGTTCAAAGTCGTTTTTTTTCTGGGAAAATATGGGGATTGCTGCGGTGAGCAAAAACAAAAGGGGCAGTAGATGTTTAGACATAGAAAAACAAATTATTATTCTTATTTTATAATAATTCATCATTAGTTTCACTTGGTGTCTTTTTGTTTTTTACAAAATTAGTAATATTTTACTTTTAATTAAAACATTCTATTGAAATTTAATCATTTAACCTAAAACATCATTTTACATTAATTTTAATAATTAGACAAAAACAATAAACGATTATCTTTCATACGAGCCTATCCCTATATTAAAAACACGGTTCCTGTATAATTATTTTTAATATGACCTGCCTAAATGTTATCATATTTATTACATTTGCATGGAATAAAAAGTTCATATGAAAAAAATAATGCTGATTTCAGCTCTCTTTATAGGTGCCTTTGCATGGGCGCAGGGAATAAAATTCGAGGACAGCAACTTCGCAGCTATCGTTGCGAAAGCAAAAAAAGAAAACAAACTGATCTTTGTAGATGCTTACGCTTCGTGGTGTGGACCATGTAAACTGATGGTGAAAAATGTTTTCCCTCTTAAAGCAGTAGGAGACTATTACAATTCTCACTTTATCAATGCTAAAATCGACATGGAAAAAGGAGAAGGAATAGAGCTGGCAAAAAAGTACAACGTAAAAGCATTCCCTACATACCTTTTTATCAATGGTAAAGGCGAAGCAGTACACAGAACTCTTGGATATGTGGAGGAAAACGACTTTATCCAGTTTGCCAAAGATGCTGAAGATCCAAATAAAAGACTGACCTCTTTAAAAGAGCAATTCGAAAAGGGCGAAAAGGATCAGGAATTTTTAAAAAATCTTGCCGGACTTACGATCTATAATGATCCTCAGTTTGCAGGAAAGGTACTTAACCGTTATTTTCAACAAAAACAAACTTTAGATCAGGATGATGTTCAAATGCTTCTTTCAGGAACTCAAACTACAGACAGCCCTTTATACAAGACTTTTCAGGATAAAAAAGCAGATATTTTAAAATTTCTTCCAGAAGAAAAGTACGAAGGTATTAACAAGAATATCAAGCTGAATACAGTAGCCCAAAAGGCCTATAATGCCGACACAAAAACATGGAATGAAACTTATTTCATGACAGAAACTCAGAAATTTCTAAGTAAAGAAGAGGCAGACAAGATCTTTAAAAGGATGAAGGCCAACAGAGCTTTGAAAAACAAAGATATTCCGGTTTATGAAAAGCTGATTCTGGAACTATACCAGGACTACTCTGGGGCAAGTTCTCAGGAGCTGAACTCTCTTGCATGGAATTTCTTTGAAAATGTAAATAATAAAGCTTCCCTTGAAAAAGCCATTGCCTGGGCACAAGAATCTGTAAAAAAAGATCAGAACTTTGCCAATACAGATACTTTGGCTAATCTTTACAATAAGGTAGGTGATAAGAAAAATGCCAAAATGTGGGCTGAAAAGTCTGTTGAACTGGCAAAAACTTCAGGAGAGGATTCGTCTGACACTGAAAAATTACTAAAAAGCCTTTAGTTAAATAATACATAAAATAAGAAACCGCAGAACGATTAGTTCTGCGGTTTCTTATTTTTCATTGCTAAGATTCCCCCTTTCAAGTTTCTCATTTTAGGATGGGAATCTTAATATTGAGTTTTGGTATTATTAATATTCAAACAATACGCTTCCCCACGTGAATCCACTTCCAAAAGCTGAAAGAAGAACCAAATCTCCTCTTTTGATTTTCCCCTGTTCAATAGCCTCACTTAAGGCAATTGGAATAGAAGCAGCTGTTGTATTTCCATATTTCTGGATATTATTGAAGATTTTATCGTCCGGTAACCCGAATTTCTGCTGAACAAACTGGGCAATTCTAAGGTTTGCCTGATGTGGAATAAACATATCGAGATCTTCAATTGTTTTTCCTGCCTTATCTAATGCTTCCATCATTGTTTCCGGGAATCTTGTTACCGCATGTTTGAATACAAAATTTCCGTTCATGATTGGATATACTTCCTTATCCGTTACATTCTCCGGCTCTTTTCTCATCCTGTCGCTCCATCCATATTTAGAACCTGGAAACTGCGTACACAATTCATCAGCATATTTCCCTTCAGAATGCATATTTACAGCTAAAATATCTCCTGCATTTTCATCTTCTGCAGCAGAGAGTACCACTGCTCCTGCCCCATCTCCGAAAATCACAGAAACTCCTCTTCCCGCATCAGAAAAATCCAGACCGAAAGAATGAACTTCTGCTCCTACAACAAGGATGTTCTTATAGATACCGGATTTAATAAATGCATTGGCAACACTCATAGAGTAGACAAATCCTGAACATTGGTTTCTCACATCCAGCGCTCCGATGGTATCACAGCCTAACATCTCCTGAAGCAATACTCCACATCCCGGAAAATAATAATCCGGAGAAAGTGTTGCAAAAATAATATAATCAATATCTTTAGCAGTCAAACCTGCTTTTTCAAGTGCTTTTTCAGAAGCTTTATATCCAAGATAGGCAGTTGTTTCCTGAGAATCATTCCTGTTTTTACGATGTCTTCTTTCTTTAATACCTGTCCTCTCTGTAATCCATTCATCATTGGTTGTCATTACCTGGGACAGGTCATCATTGGTAACAACATTATCTGGAACATAAAATCCTACTCCTTTTATGGTACTTTTAATCATATAGTTTTTTAATTTTGGCAAAGATAAAACTTATTTAAAACATAGTATTTCAAAATATTAGTATTTTTACTTTATGCCAATTGATACAATATACAGAAGCTCCCAGTGTGAATGGGTAGATGTGGAGGCTCCTACAGCAGAAGACCTGAAATTTCTTCATGAGAGATACGAAATCAACAATCTCCTTCTTGAAGATACCATAGACCCCAATCACCTTCCAAAATATGAAGAAGATGGGAATGTAAAATTCTTCCTTCTCCGTGAAAGTACCGAGCTGGAAAGAAAAAATCTCAATACCATCAGTGATATCAGCACCAAAATAGGAATTTTCCTAGTGGGTAAAACCATTATCACCATCCACAGGATGAAAACCCGAAGCATTTCTGAAACGAAAAAGAAACTCTCTGTGCTGAAGGAAGAAGCAACCCCTCAAAAAGTAGCTTTAATGATCGCTATCCTCATTATGAAAAGTTTTGATGATGAGTCGCTAAGCCTAATGGAAACTATGGATAATATTGAAAATGAAATTTTCCTTAAAAATACCAATCACACAAGCCAGATCAGACGTCTTTATAAACTAAAACGAAAGTCCGGGCTGAATTCAAGGGTATTGGTTATTTCCACAGATGCTATTGATAAGTTCAAACTTCTGGACCTTCAGGATTCCGAAATTGTCGATTTAAAGGATAAGCATAAAGACGTAGTGGCCGATTTTGATCATTTAAATATTCAGATTACCAACCTTATTTCAATGTTTCTGGCACTTTCAGATCAAAAGGCCAACCAGGTTATGAAGGTTCTTGCCATCTATTCGGTTTATTTCTTACCGATCACTTTTATTGCAGGGGTTTATGGTATGAACTTTGAAAATATGCCCGAGCTTCATCATAAACATGGCTATTTTATAACATTAGGAGTAATGGCAACGGTTGTGATCAGTACTTTTATCTACGTAAGGCGCAGACAATGGTAACTTTACGCAATGAGTGTTTATTTTTTAACACTCGCTTTTAAGCACTATAAAACCAAAATACCATGAAAACTGAGGATCTTAATAAAATTCTGGAAGATGATTCACTTTCTGAGGCTTCTAAAGAAAAGCTTGCTGCTTTGCATCTCAACATCTCCTCCAGAGAGTTCTCTGATCTTTTGGATGCAAATGGTAATCAGTATATAGAATTTGTACAGGAAGGAGGAGGTGTCTGGGGAAGTGCACTGGTAGGTTATCTTTATGGTTTAGAAACCTTTGGAATCCGTTTTTTGAAAATTGCAGGAACCAGTGCCGGAGCTATTAATACGGTGCTTATAGCAGCCTGTAAAACCAAAGAGGAGCCGAAAAGCGAATTAATTAAAGAGATTCTTTTCAATTGGGATTTTTCGGATTTTATGGATGGGAAAACCTATGTAAAAACTACTCTTCATGCGATACTGAATAATAAAAATTTCTTTAAAATCAATGCTATTATAGCTGTAGCATTTTTTGTTATCCTTATCAGTATTCCTTTTGTCACTCATTCAGAAACTATTCTGAATGCCAAACTGATGTTTTTAATTCCGTTGGTTCCGGCTATTATGCTCTTTTTCTGCATTCAAAAACTATACAACAATTTCAGAAAAGAGAACAGCGGGCTCAATCCCGGAAATACTTTTCAGAACACCATGAAAAGTGCACTGGAAGGCTTTGGAATAGACACCGTTGCCAGCCTTAACGAAAAATTCATTCGGAAAGAATGGGATCTGAACCTCAGCTACCGATATGGAAACGGTCAGGAATATTATACAATGGCTCTGCAAAGCATAGAAAAGATAAAAACTAAAAACCAGGAGCATATTGACCAGACGAGATATAGGATTTTCTACGAAAGTGCTGTCAATAATGATTACTACAAAAACAATCCATTTTATCTTCTCCGATCTGAATACATTGTTATTACAACCGACATCAATGCTAAAATAAAAGTGGAACTTCCCACAATGGCCAATCTGTATTGGTCCGAAGAGGAGCTGAAACATATCAGCCCGGCAGATTTTGTAAGAGCTTCCATGTCTGTTCCTTTTTTCTTTGAACCCTTTCAAAAAGTGATCAATAAAGAAGAAGATTCTGTAAAATATGCATGGAGATACTGGATGAACACAAAACAAAATGAGATCAACCCCGTGGGAATCTTCATTGATGGCGGCAGCATTTCGAATTTTCCTATTGATCTTTTTCATGCGGATGAAGTTTTCTATCCCAGGTTACCTCTTTTCGGGGTACAGCTTACCAATGATTCTGATCTGCTTTCTGAAAAAGGAAAAACAAGTGAAGAAATCTTAAAAAGTCCTTTTAGCTATGCCGGAAACATCATCAGTACTTTAAAAGGATTCAATGATAAAACGTTCCTTACCAAGCATACATTCTACAGGTTGTACAGCATACAGACCGTCAACTGTGGTACCAGCAGCTGGCTGAATTTCTTTATGAAAAAAGAAGAGAAGGAAGAGCTTTTCAACAAAGGGTTTCAGGCGGCCCTTGACTTTCTCAATCAATTTGACTGGGAAAAATATAAGTATGAGCGAATGATGCTTTCTATGAAAGAGAAAAAAATACTTAAGGAAGAGGATACCCCAACGGTGGGATAAGGATTTTTAAGTATTTTAGCTTTTTATATATCCATGAAAAAGAAACATTTTTTTAGACTTGCGGTTGCAGCAATCGTCATTTTCATTTCTATTCCGATTATTCATGTCCTTAAGACAAAATGGAGTGAATCTGATTTTAAAAATGAAATTCCCAAAGGTTATACCAATGATGCCAGCCAGCTGAATTTAACCAAAATAGATACTCTTATAAAAGTACCTTCTTCCAAACCGGAAATCGAAAATCAAATTCGCCAGATCCTGAAATATGCAAAAGAAAAGAACCTGAAAATCTCCATTGCCGGAGCTCAGCACAGTATGGGCGGCCATACTATTTACCCGAATGGAATTCTTCTGAATATGCTTCCTTACAAACATATGGAACTGGATGAGAAAACCAATATTCTTACAATCGGGTCCGGAGCTCTTTGGGAAGATGCCATCAGATATCTTGATAAATACGGAAAATCTGTTTCTGTAATGCAGGCTTTCAGCTCATTCTCGGTAGGCGGCTCTATCAGTGTGAACGGGCATGGATGGCAGAAAAACCTCCCTCCTATCTCGTCTAGTGTGATATCCTTTACCTTAATGGACGAAAGTGGAAAGATCATCAATTGCAGCCGGGAAGAAAATCCTGAGCTTTTTAAGCTCGTTATTGGCGGATACGGACTTTTTGGAGTGATTCTCGATATTCGTTTAAAAGTGGTTGATAATGCTGCACTTCAATATAAATATGTGCGTTTAAGTGCTGATCATTATACGGATTATTATAAAAAATTTATCTCCGAAAACCCAAATGTCAATCTGGTTTTTGGAAGGTTAAGAATTTCCGACAAACATTTTCTTGAGGAAGCTACCATTAATTATTTTGAAAAAGTAAATGAAAAACCGCTGCCGCTTCCTCTTCAAAATGCCAAAAATGCAGAAACCAAACGCCTTGTTTTCAGAAGTACCGTCAACAGTGAATACGGAAAAAGACTAAGATGGGATCTGGAAACCGGAATGAATAAGATGACCAAAAATGCAGTCTATTCCAGAAACGAGCTTCTGAATGACCACGTATCCCTTATTGAAAACAAAGATCCCAATTCTACAGATCTTCTTCAGGAATATTTTATTCCGGAAAGAAACTTCAATCAGTTTATTAAAGACATTAAACCCATTCTGAGAAATTCCGGGATGGACCTGCTTAACATAACCATTCGTGCGGTGAACAAAGATGAAGACAGCTATATGAACTATGCCAGAGAAAATGTATTTGGTTTTGTATTTTTATTCAATCAGAAGAAAACGGTAAAGCAGGAAGATGCCATGAGATTACTCACCAATCATCTGGTAGATATGGCTATAAAAAATGAAGGTACTTTTTATCTTCCCTACCGTCTTCATATCGGAAAAGATAAAATGAGAAAGGTATATCCCCAAGCTGAATCTTTTTTTGAGCTGAAAAGAAAATATGATCCTGCTGAGCTTTTTGATAATAAATTCTATCAACATTATAAATAAAATACAGCTATGAAATACATCTGTGAATGCTGCGGGGAAGAAAAAGAAGACTGGCCGGCGCTGGCCTACAATTCTCCTTACTATTACACCTGCTTATCAGAAGAGGAACAGAAAAACAATGAGCTGACTTCTGATCTTTGTGTGGTTGAAGAAACTGAGCATACTCATCGGTTTGTGAGAGCCGTTCTGATACAGGAAGTTCTTGGCGACTGCCGGGATCTTGATTATGGTATCTGGGTTTCGCTAAGTGAGAAAAGCTTCAACGAATATGTAGAAAATTATGACAATAAAGAATTTGAAGCTGAATATTTCGGATGGCTTTCCACGTATCTTCCGGATTACGATTTCCCGGAAAGTATACCGACAACTGTTGTGGTAAATAATACTATTGGCCGTCCGTTTGTCTTTCCTCATCAGGATTATGAGCATCCCTTTGTACACGATTTTTATAATGGGATTACAAAAGAAGAAGCCGAAAAAAGGATTAATTGGGTCTTAAATGCAGAAAAAAATTAAAAAGATATAGCTGCTGAAAGAATAAATGAGTTGGAGTATCGAAAATTCAATACTCCAACTCTTTTTTCATATCATCACAAAGTATCCAGGAACTCAAGATACATCGGAACACTTTTTTCAATCCACTCATCAGAAGAATCTCTTTCAATTCCGTAGTAGACGAAAGGCTCTTTATAGTCTGCTTTTATATAATCGAAGGTCAGTTCATAAGGCCGGAACAGTTCTTTCATTGTGTATTTATATTCTCCGGAAGCGCTGTAGCCCTCTTCGTCAATTCCGGCTGTAACCGCCAGAGACATTTTCTTTCCTGCCAGTTTGAAACCACTGCCGCTGCCATACGCCCAGCCATACAGCACAACCTCATCCAGCCATTGCTTCAAAAGCGGCGGACTGCTGAACCAGTAAAAAGGAAACTGGAATACAATATTGTCATAAGATTCCATTAGTTTTTGCTCTTCTGCTACGTTGATCTTCCCATCTGGATAGACTTTATAGAGCTGATGAACAGTGTATTTTTCAGGATTTTTTTGCAGTTCTTCAATCCATCTTTTATTGATAACAGATTTTTCAATTCCAGGGTGTGTAACAATAATTAACGTCTTCATTATGTTTAAATTTCTGATGCAAAATTACTGCATGTAACTTACATTTCGTACATTAGCTACCAATTGTATGGTACTATAAAAAATGTAAGTAATGACTAAAATAAAGCAAACATCCACCAATTTTGCCAATAAAAAAGCCCTTGCTGATGAATGTCCTGAGATCTATGCTTCCAATATTATCGGAGGGCAATGGGCTCTGGCTATCTGCTGTTATCTGATCAACGGAAAGATGAGGTTTGGTGAACTGAAGAAAAAACTCAATAACATTACAGAGCGAATGCTGACCCTTCAGCTTCGAAGACTGGAGGAAGATAAAATTATTACCCGAACAGTCTATGCAGAAGTTCCGCCGCGCGTAGAATATGAGCTTACAGAAATCGGTTATAAACTGGGTCCTATTATTCTGGAATTTGAAAAATGGGGAAAAGAACATAAAGAACTTATAAAAGAGACTTCAGAGAATCCCCAAAGAATTGAGATTTCTACGGAATGATAAAATATACGAATTAGTCAGGTAGTCCGATTATCATTCCGCAGAAATTTAAAATTATATATTGATCAGTTTTTCTATTTGTTTTCTATAGTATTCCATAATGGATTACTTTCCAATACCTTAAAGTAAATAGGACAAGTTTCGGAATGACACCCTTTCAGGTATCCGGTACTCATCAGAAATTCATTTACAATCTCTCCTCCTGTAAATTTGAATGTTTTTTTAAAAAGCTTCATCCATTCCTGTAATGTTTTAGGATGATGACGTTCCAGCCATTTTTCGAATGAACCGAATTCTTTTTGCAGCTCAATGATGGTTTTGGCATTTTCTATGGCAGCATTTACTTTTAGCTTATTTCTGATAATTCCGCTATCGCTCAGAAGCCTTTCGCGGTCTTCTTCTGTATACGCTGCTATTTTATGGATATCAAAATTGTCATAGGCTTTTCGAAAGCTTTCTTCTTTTTTTAAAATGGTTTCCCAGCTTAATCCTGCCTGATTAATTTCAAGAATCAGTCTTCCAAACAATTCATTATCATCATGAATCGGAAATCCATAATAATTGTCGTGGTAATTTTTGTGCAGTTCTCTTCTGCTTTCAGGCTGCATTCCTTCTATAGCTAAGCAATAACTCATGGAAATAGGTTTTCTGTTTTGGTTAAGAATTTTTCCAGGGCTTCTTTTATATCAATTCCTGTTCGGTCTGCCAGGACAATCAGCCACCAGATATTTTCTGCTAATTTATGTTCAAGTTCTTCTGCCGAATCTTTTTTCAGCCATGTTTTCTGATGTGACATTACATTTCTTCCTACCAATCCGGCATCGGTAAGATAAGCAAGTGCATCTTCTTCCAGCGTCCACTCTTTTCCGTTACTTTTTATTTCAAGTTGATGATACTCGTCTCTTATCTGTAAAGATCGTTTGATAATCTCTTCAAAATTATTGGTGTCCATATTGTAATTTCTGTTTTAAAAACTTTCAGAGCATAAAGATAAGGTACGGTTTTGACAACTGTTAGTCAGCAGTGTTTTTAATCTTTAAAATTTAACATTAATTAAGTAAGACGATAGTTCTCTTATTTTTAATAATCATTAGTTTTGAAAACTCAAAACTAAGATCATGAAATTTTTTACAGCCTTTCTATTTTCCATATTCTCCATTTTTTATCAGGCACAGACCATTTATTCCAAAGTGTATGGAAATTCTCAGAATCCTCCGGTGATTTTTATCCATGGCGGTCCAAGTGGGAATGCTACTTTATTTGAGGGAACAACGGCATCCAAACTAGCTGAAAAAGGTTTCTATGTGATCGTTTATGACCGTCGTGGTGAAGGCCGCTCAAAAGATGAGAATGCTACCATGACCTTTAAAGAAAGTTTTGCAGATCTGAATCAGCTTTATATAAAGTATAAAATCAAAAAGGCCCATATTATTGCCCATAGCTTTGGAGGAATCATAGGTACTTTATTTACCCGTCAGTTTCCAAAGAAAGTAAGCTCATTAACTCTTGCGGGAGCTTTATTTACTCAGCAGGAAACCTATGATCATATTTTAAAAGAAGCAAAAATATACTTCAAAAATGATCCTGCCCAGCTAAAAGAAATTTCAGAAATAGAAAGGCTGGATAAAAACACTGCAGCTTACAGAAAGAGATGTTATGAAATTGCAGGTAAAATGAATTTCTTCAAGATGCCCTCTCCTACTCCCGAAAGTGAAAATTTAAGGGAAGAATATGAGGCTGGTGAATTTTATAAAAACAATATTAGAAATCCTGATTCGCCAGCCAAATTTTATCAGAATGAACCTCTGAACAATCTTGATAATACTGCTGTTTTAAAGGAGATTAAAAGAAAAGGAGTGCCTATCTTCTGTATTTATGGCAAAAATGACGGAATATTCTCCGAAAAACAATTGAATGACCTTAAAAATATAGTTGGAAAAGGTAATTTTAAGCTTATAGATAACTGTTCACATTACTTATTTGTAGATCAGCAGGATGAATTTTTTAAATTTATAAAGCTTACATTAAAATAAAGTGTAGTTTTGTAATAATGTCAAAATCAGGACTCCATATGAAAACCTATAAAGCTGTCGTCACGATGCTAATATTGGCGTTTTCATTATCACCATGTTCTCTGAAAAGGGATGTTCTTGATATTTTTGACATTCAGTACATCAGTGGCCTGAATAAAGTAAAAGCAACCTCTGCGTTTTCCTTTGGCTGCGATGCGGCTTCTGCTTCCTCCAGCATTTCTGTGTCAAAAGCTGGAGTTCAACACAGATACAAAGGGGATTTCTCACAATTTAATTCTGCTGCAGAAAACACCGGAGAAGAGAAGATTTTATTCAATGATTATTCAGGGCATTCCACGGGAAACAGTCCTCCGAAATATATTCTGTTTAAAAGACTGAAAGTAAGCCTGGTTTAATTTTTTTTAAATCAGATTAAAATCAGTTTTTTACAATACAATATTAATTTCAATGAAACATAGCATGAACAGCCAGTCTTCTGACCTGGCCGGATTATATACTTTATCCCTCCGCATGGTTATCGGATGGACCTACTTTTCAGCTTTCTGGCGCAGACTTATACTTGAAAACAAACTTATTCCCGATGAAAAGGGATATATCGGAGAAAAATTCAATCATTTTTTACCTAATGCATTAGGAATTAAACCCATCATCGAATATCTGGTTACGCACCCGGATACTTTACAGCAGTCGATGATGATGTTCACTATTATTGAAGCAGTCGTAGGACTTCTTATTATTCTTGGGTTGCTTACCCGCCTGATGAGTATCGGGATTTTCAGTCTTGCTTTGGGAATTTTATTAGGTTCCGGCTGGCTGGGGACAACCTGCGTAGATGAATGGCAGATAGGTGTTCTTGGGATTGCAGGAGGTTTTGTTTTGTTCCTTACAGGGAGCGGACCTTATTCTCTTGATTACTATTTCATGAAAAAAAACAGGAGTTTCACTCAAACAAAATGGTTTCAATGGATGGGGTCAGGAAGTTTACCTGTTTCAAATCCTAAAGGTCTTGTTTTGGCAGGTTCATTTATCATATTCGGACTTACTCTGTATACCAATCAATATTTCCATGGAGGGGTATGGGGAACCCTTCATAATAAGTCTGTAAAACCAAAGCTGGAAATTTCAAATATCTCGCATAACAATTCGGATTTAACATTTGAAGTTTATAGGACTGAAGGGGCAGACGTTTATGGTTCTTTTTTAATAGGAATTCAAATTCTGGATAAAGATGGAAATATAGTAAAGGAACTTTTTCAAAAGGACCTTTCAAAACTCTCTGAAGAAAATATAAGAAATCACTACGTTGCCAAAGTAAAGCCCGGCAAACACAGCCTGGTAATTCCACTGGGAGCTAAAGCCGATGTGACAATCAGTATTGATGATATTATTCTGAAAAGTGAAATTCACTCGATAAAACTGATTGATATCAGTGGTATTGAGTGGATAGAGAAAATTTGATAGAATTGAAAGTTGAAAGTTGTAATTGGATAATTGAAAGTGGATAATTAAATGGTTGATAATAGGTAATGAAAGACTGATTGGAGATCATCTGCATTTTAAATTTCGGATGGAGCCATTTGGATGAGATATTCATAATAAAAGCGGACTAAAGTCCGCTCCTGTTGATGGGTGATAATGCGATTTAAAGTGTATCGCTTCAAGTTTTAAATTTTCAGCTCTTCAATTTCAATTTTCAACTTTTCGAAACGGTAATCTCATAAATACACGAGCTGTCCGTATCAAGTTTCAGCACCTTTGCATCAATAAAAACATCCAGTCCCATGGTATCGCAAACTCCATGGATAAAAGGTTTTATAACCGGCCATTTCAACTGGTCTGCAATCTGCAGACTATGTGTAATTCTATGATACCGGTCAAATCCTTTGATCAGTAGTTTGCCTCTGTGGTCATTTAATTCTTTAAATTCAAAATTATATTCGGGACTGGATGTAAAAATAGCTCCTATCAGTATTTTTGCAACTGCCGGGATTCCGGGCTTCAGATCTGGTTTTGCTTTCAGTATTCTCATGCCCATTCCTGATCCAAGATCATACATAAAAGCACTGGAAAGCTGCTCAATAGATTCATCTCCATAAAGCTTTCCTGCCTGCTTAAGCATACCTCCATAAAAAGCTCCTGTAATATCTGAAAGACGCTGGGTAAGTTCAGTAAAAGTTCCTGGAAAGAAATCTGAAATAATCTGATTCTGATTCATTTCAGGCAGATAGACATCATGTTTTCTGAAATCGGATAATGCCACATAGGTCTCCGGTAGTTGTATTGGATTCATATTTAATATTTTGTAAGGTTTTCATAGTCATGGTTAGGATCAGTAATATAAATGAATAAAGGCTTATGGCTCTTTCTTCGGAAACTGAGAATTTTTCCTTCACATAATAATAAAGGAATAATGAGCACAAAGTGCTGTATACTAAAATCTATGTTCACACAAGAATCAAAAAATCTATTCTGGCTGTGCGTTTTGAAAAGGACGTCTGAGGGAGAGGAAGTCTATTCATATTTTTTCATTTGGTACTGTAAAGCTATAAAAAATAATAAACTCTCCAATAAGTGATATTATTTTTATTGTAAGAAATCGGTCTGAAATTTAAAATAAACAACTTGGCTTCTAATACTTTATAGAAATCCACTATACCCACCCATAAAAAAACCTTCGGAAATTCCGAAGGTTTTTAATTAAAAATTTAGTGCATGGCTTCACTTAAATCTATTTTTTCTTTACTCTTTCTTTCTTTAATAAATAAGATAAACGGTATACAGATTAAGAATGCAACTCCTAAATACAGGAAAACATCCATATAGGAAAGTACCGTTGCCTGTTTGGTGACCGTAAGATCCAGCATTTTATAGGCGGCATTCATGGCAGCATCGGGAGTCATCCCTTTAGCCATAAAACTTGCTTTCAATGCATTTAATCTCTGCTGGACATCAAAATCGTTGGAGTCCAGATGGGAGATCAGGTTAACCCTGTATTTCTGGCTGGCATTCGCAATAAAGGTTGTAATTGCTGCGATCCCAAAAGATCCTCCCAACTGTCTCATCATTCCCGTAAATGCGGCTCCCTGGCCAATTTCCTGACCTTTCAAGGTGCTTAGCGATAAGGATGTGATTGGAATAAACAGCAATCCTAATCCGGCTCCTCTTACCATCAACATCCAGAAAAAGGCCTCTTTACTGGTATCCGGAGTCAGAATTTTATATCCCCAGAAACTATAAACAAAGAATGTAAACAGTCCTAAAGAAACCAAAATCTGCTGTTTCACTCCTTTGGAAAGGAGCTTACCAATAATAGGCATCATAAAGGCGGTTGTCAAGGCAGCTGGAATCATCAATGCTCCTGATTCTAAAGCTGTCCATCCCAAAATACTCTGGGTATATAAAGGAACTATAAATGTAGATCCATACAGACCAAATCCTAATACAAAGGACATTGCGGTTCCGATCCGTAAATTTCCGTTCTTTAAAACCCTCAGCTCTACAATAGGGTACTTGAATGTAAGTTCCCTCCAGAGAAATAATATAAATCCTAATACTGCTGCTACTGTAAATGTCACAATCATTCCACTGGCAAACCAGTCTTCTTCATGTCCTCTTTCCAGAATAAACTGTAATGATCCCACCGTAATTGCCAATAAAGCAATTCCTAACCAGTCTACATCTGATACCTTACGTTTTTCAGCATATTTTGGACTTTTTATAAACTGTAGTGTCATCAAAGTCGCTGCAATCCCGATTGGAATATTAATATAGAAAATATATGGCCAGCTATAATTATCGACAATATACCCTCCAAGAGGCGGACCTAAAGTAGGGCCGATAATTACTCCCAAACCATAAATCGCCTGGGCCATACTTCTTTTTTCAATCGGATAGGATTCTGTAATGATTGTTTGCGAAGTTACCAATAAGGCTCCCCCTCCAATTCCCTGGCATAATCTGAAAAATACGAGTTCCCAAATATTATCTGCGTTACCACATAAGAATGAAAATACAGTAAAAATGATAATAGAAGCTGCAAAGTAATTTCTACGCCCAAACTGCTGGGAAAGCCAGCTCGTCATTGGTACTATAATTACGTTACCAATGGCATAAGCCGTAATTACCCATCCCACTTCGGAAAGTGTAGAGCCCAGATTCCCCTTCATCTCGTTCAGGGCAACGTTCACAATCGTGGAATCCACAATTTCCAGCAGAGCACAAAGAATCGCTGTGATCGTGATGATCACTCTTCGGGCTCCATATTCTACTAATGAATCTTGCATAATTTTTTGTACAATGTATTGATGTAAAAATTTTGTAAAATGTACAATGTAATGTAAAATGTATCAATAATTTAAATTCTGATAAAACCAATTTCTTTGAAAGAGTTACCAAATTACTTAAATCATTCTTGAATACATATTACGCCAATACATGAATACTATTTCAAAGCAACCTCTGCCTTCACGTTCATTCCTGTTCTCAGTTTTTTTGCAATAGCTTTATCAAGGTTTACAAAATCTATTTTTACAGGAAGTCTCTGAACTACTTTTACAAAGTTACCACTCGCGTTATCCGGAGGAAGAATAGAGAATGTAGAACCTGTAGCCGGAGAAAACGAACTTACTACTCCTTCAAATTCTTTATCAGGGAATGCATCAATTTCAATTTTCACTTTTTGTCCTTCTACCATTTTATGAACCTGAGTTTCTTTAAAGTTAGCAACTACCCATTTCTGGTCGTCCTTAACTAAAGAAAACAACTGTGATCCAGCTTGTAAATATTGTCCGGCCTGGATAGGAACTTTCCCAACGAAACCGTCTTCAGATGCCAATATTACAGTATATGATAAGTTCAATTTAGCATTTTCTACATCTACTTCTCTTTGCTTAGCTACAGAACCTGCAACACTGATTTGCTGAGAGCTGGCAGCTGTTTGAGATGATGCAATAGTAGTTTGCTGAGCAATTTGATTTCTTTGGTCAACTAAAACCTGTAATTGCTTGTCAGCTGTTTGTTTTGCCGCTAAAGCCTGCTCATATTGCTGTTCTGTAATAGAGTGGTCTTTCACAAGGTTTGCATATCTTTTTAAATCCTGAGTTGTTTTCCAGACATTTACTTTTGCAGCCTCTATTTGAGCGTTGGCAGTTACTACCGCAGCCTCAGAAGAGCTTATATTTTTTGAAGTAGCAGTGGTAGAAGCCTCTGCATTTGAAATATTACTTTTAGCTGTAGACAAAGCTGCCTGAGCTTGTTCAAGTGCCATTTTCTGGTCTCTGTTATCTAAAACAACCAAAGTATCTCCTTTCTTCACAAACTGATTGTCTTTTACTTTAACCTGAGTTATATATCCTGAAATTTTAGAAATAACAGGTGACATATTTGAAGCGATTTGAGCATCATCAGTCTCTTCGTGATATTGTCCGTAAGAGTAAGCTCTATAACCGTAGATTCCTCCACCGATTAAAACAACCGCCAAAATTATTGGAAAGACTAAACTTTTTTTCTTTTTAGGTTCAGCCGCTTGTGTATTATTGTTTTCCATTGTTGGTATCGTTCTTAAGTTTATTTAAATGTTAAAGTTCCTGTTGTCTGTAATAATTTTCTGTAGGCCAATGCAGCATCTGCCTTTGCATTAATCACACCAACATTTGCTGCAATCTGAGCTGCGTCTGCATCCAATAATTCTGTCATGGTAGCAAGACCATTGTCGTATTTGTTTTTTGTAATTCTGAAATTTTCATTAGCCTGCTCCGCTGTCTTTTCAAAAACAGAAATTCTCTTTCTGGAGTAATCTGTATTCTGATATTCTCTGTTGACATCCAGTTTAATGTTATCATTCAGCAATTCATCTGTAGCTGCCAATTGTTTTTCTCTGGCCTGTGATTGTCTCAATGATGAGTTTTCTTTCCAGATATTGGATAAGTTGTAAGAAATACCTACTCCTAAATTCACAGCGTTGTAAACAGTAAGAAATTTAGGAATGTCTGCTGCTACATATCCTCCGGTAAAAGCTATTGAGGGAAGATTTTCTGCTTTTGCTGCTTTTGTTCCCAATTCTGCAGCTTTTCTTTGCTGAACTAGGGCCTGTAAATCCTTACGATTTTCTCTGGCCTCGTTCACATAAAAGCTTACAGGTTTTACGTCTGAACCTTCTTCAATATAATTCTGATCAACTTCCAGTTCTGTAGTTTCAGGCAGCCCTAATAATAAGTCCATATTGATATTGGCGATATTATAGTTGTTTTTAGCTTCCAGTAACTGAAGTTCAATATTCGAGGTCTGAAGGTTGGCCTTTAATCTGTCATTTCTTGCGATCAATCCATTATTTTCCATTTTCAGAAATGTTTCATCCCTTTTTTGAGAAGCTGACAGATTTTCTTCAAAAACTTTGATAGACTGATTGGCTTTAAACAGATTATTATAAGCCTGGGCAACGTTATAAGCTATAGCTACTTTATCGTTTTCCGTACTCAATTTTGAAGCTTCCACTAAATATTTAGCAGACTGAATACCATATTTGATTCTTCCACCACTATAAATCGGAACGCTAAGGTTCGCCGAACCATAAGCTACCTGATGAATATCCGGACCTCCTGCTCCCCCGGAAAGTCCTGCGAGTTTGATATCAACATTTGGTTTTATGGGAAGATACATATAGCTCCCAGAGACTTTCAATTCCGGAAGCTGTTTGTTTTTGGCTTCCAGAAGATCAGCCGTAGCCTCTTCGATCTTGGCCGCGTCGATCTTAAGATTCTTGCTGTTCTGGATTCCCAGCTGCACAGCTTCATCAAGAGAAAGTGTCTTTTTCTCCTGAGCATTTGCATTTGCTATTCCTACGAATAGTGATAATGCAATCACTGAGTTATTTATTCTCTTCATAACCTAAAAGGTCTTTTAGTAAATATTTTATATGTTTATTAAGTTCTGTATAGTATGTCTCGTCAAAAACGCTCTCTTCTTCAGTATCATTAAGGAACTCTTTATACATCTCTTTAGCGTTGAATGCATAAAATAAAGTTCCGCTCACCGTTGAATGAAGCAGATAAATGGGAGGATTTTTCGTGAAAACTCCATTTTTGAGACCACTTTCCAATATTTGCGAATACATAGAAAGAAATCCCATTTTGGTCTGCTTCAAAAACTCTACAATCTGAGGATTTTTAGTGTGCAGCTGTTCTCTCTGCATAATCCTGTAAAAACATTTTTGAGTTCTTATCTTGTGAGAAAACTGATCTATTACCCTTTCCATCTTTTGCCATTCGTTCATATCAGTTCTTTCTAAAATATCTTTTGAAAAAAACTGTCCTTCATTCATTCTGTATTCCACTAGTTTCTCATAAAGTTTTTCTTTAGAACCGAAATAATACGAGATCATAGAAATATTTACATGTGCCGCCTTGGCTATTTCCCGGGTAGAAGTTCCTTCGAACCCCTTTTCAGCAAAAAGCTTTTCGGCGGCGAATAATATATTTTCTTCTTTTGAAATCATGTCATTACTCATTTTTCAGGGCGCAAATTTACACAAGTTTTCATTCAAATCAAACGATTGATTGGTTTTTTAATATAGATTTAATTTATGGTAAATAAGAGACGCTTTCTATAAGCTGGTAACGATAGTACAATCAAATATGAATTTACGAAAAAAAACATTAGCTATTTTAATGTT
Organism: Chryseobacterium sp. 14P4.3.2; assembly: GCF_057799275.1. Taxonomy (NCBI): domain Bacteria; kingdom Pseudomonadati; phylum Bacteroidota; class Flavobacteriia; order Flavobacteriales; family Weeksellaceae; genus Chryseobacterium; species Chryseobacterium sp. 14P4.3.2. Next base: position 6,424 of record NZ_JBYOKO010000020.1, on the reverse strand, counting down.
TTTTTAAATTTTCGTTAATAAATCAAAAAGCATTATATTGAGTCACTGTTAAAGAATTAAAATTATGAAAAAAATAATCTCAATTTTAGCTGTAGGTTTATTTGCATTCGGGTATGCTCAGGAGAAGCCTAAAGAAGGAGGCTGCTGTGCCGGCAAAGACAAAAAAGAATGTGCTGTAAAAGATAAAAAGGCAAGTGCTCAGTCACAGCATAAAGACTGTAATATGAAGTCGAAAACAGCTGAAAATGCTCCTGAAAAAGATAAAAAAGCGGCAAAAGTAAAAAAGACAGCTTAACAGCCGAAATAAAAAATAAAACTCCGATCGTCTGACCGGAGTTTTGTTTTATGTATTTTTATGAATATGTCTTGATAATTTTATCCCAAGGTCTGTCCATACAATTTTAGGATTTCCATTTCTTGTTAAGTGCAGATCAGCACTATTGATTTCTTCCAGAATGCTTTCAATATTGGCCCCACTGATAAATTTTGAAAAACCACTCCAGTTGAATCCGTTGACATCAATCTTTTTGTATACCAGGTTTTCCGACTGATAATTTTGAAGGAGTGCCAATCTGAAAATCTCAGAACAATAGTTCAAAAAGTTTTTCTGTTTTTCCCGGTTCCACCCTGCTATTTCCCTTGCCCAAAAAATAATACTTTTAAGGTAGGCAGGCTTCTTCTTTACCATAAATGCATCTCTAACCCATTGCACAAATAACTGCTCAAACTCACTGGTTTTGTCTCCTGAGTTCAGTAGTTTCAGTGCATCATTCAGATTTCCCTGAGCTTCATGCACAATCTCTCTGACTTTTTCTTCGGCAACAGAATGACTTTGTTTGAGATACTTTTCAAGGTCTTCGTCATCAATTCTCGGAACTTCCACTACCTGTGTTCTGGAAAGAATGGTAGGAAGTATATCATTTGTACTTTCAGCTGTAAGGAGAATAACTGTCTTTGCAGGTGGTTCCTCCAGAAATTTTAAAAACTTATTTGAGGCTGAAATATTCATTTTATCTGCTCTCCAGACAATGAGAATCTTAGTTCCTCCCTCAAAACTTTTTAATGAAAACTTCTGGTTCTGATCATCAATCTCATCGGCAGAAATAAAGAGCTGCTTATTTTCAGATTCCAGAAAAGCCGCCCAGTCATCATAGCTCGCATAAGGAGACTCCATGATCATGTCTCTGAATTCATCAAATTTATTTTTGCTTAAAGAATTTTTATGGTCTGTAAAAACGGGAAAGCTGAAATGCAGGTCCAAGTGATTAAGATGCTCCACCTTCGCAGCAGCATGTTCATTTTCCTTTCTGAAAATCTCCTTTGCATAAGCCAAAACCATAGGTAATGTTCCGTATCCTTCTTTTCCTACGAAAAGCTGGGCATGGCTCACTCTGTTTTCAGCAATGCTTTCTCTAAGAAGTTTCTTTAGATTATTCTGTCCTGCGATATTCTCCCAATTCATGCTTCAAAGATAAAAAATCTTATTTCAATTTATAAAATTAAGTCTGGTTAAAATGCATAAAAATGCATATTCCACTTTCCCAGACATTGCAATACCTTTTATATTATAGAAAATATTAATAATCTTATTAGAATAAAATGTAAAATTAAATTTTACACAATTTAATTTTAAACAATAAATTTGTGATAGAAAATTTAAGCGTAAATTACCGTTAGAATTTCATCAAGTTTCAAATTTTAAAATCGATAAACAAATGGACAAAGAATTAGAGCATAAAATAAAAGGAATATTCCAGCAGCAGAAAGCTTTATTCAAAACCAATCAGACAAAAGATATTGAATTCCGTAAGGCAGCCCTAAGAAAGTTTCGTGAAGTTTTTTTAGCTCATACGGATGATCTTTGTGAAGCCTTATCTATTGATTTGGGGAAAAGCAGAAAAGAGGCAGAGTACGTGGAAATCCAGATTGTCATCAGTGAACTGGATTATTTGCTGGAAAACATTGATGAATGGGCAAAGCCTACTCCTGTACCTTCAAAACCACATCCATCCGGAGCTGAAGTTGTGAGCAGGGTGACTTATCAGCCTTATGGAGTCAATTATATTATTGGTCCCTTCAACTATCCCGTTCAGCTGACCTTCAGCCCCCTTATCGGAGCTTTGATTGCCGGAAATACAGCCATCATAAAACCATCCGAAAATACCCCTCATGTGGCCAAAGTTCTTGAAAATATTGTAAAAGAGTCTTTTGACGAGTCTTATGTAGCAGTCATTCAGGGAGCGATTGAGGAAAACACATTATTACTGAGCCTTCCCTTTGATTATATTTTCTTTACAGGAAGCCCAAATGTTGGAAAGATTGTCATGAAAGCTGCTGCTGAGCAACTGATTCCTCTGACTTTAGAACTGGGAGGTAAATCCCCGACAATTGTTCATAAAGATGCAGACCTGGATAAGGCTGTGGAAAGAATATCCTACGGAAAATGGATCAATTGCGGACAAACGTGTGTTGCTCCTGACTATCTTTACATTCACGAATCTATAAAAGATGCTTTCATTGAGAAGTTTAAAGCTCATTTAAATACTATTTATGAGGGGCAGTCTTTAGGAAAAATCGGAAAAATTGTAAGTCAGAACCAGATTAAACACCTTGCAGGTTATCTGGAAGCAGCCCCTGAAAAAGTAGTTTATGGAGGGGGATATGATCTTGAGACCCGACATTTCGAGGCTACTTTAATGGATAATGTAACCTGGGATGATCAGGTTATGCAGCAGGAAATTTTCGGGCCCATCCTTCCTATTATGACATATGATGATATTGATGAAGCTTTGGAAGAGATCAATAACCGCCCAAAACCATTAGCACTGTATGTTTTTACAGAAAATCAGGAATTTGCTGATCAGGTTTTAAACCATACTACAAGCGGAGATGCTGAAATCAATAGTACAATCATTCATGTAGGTTCACATTTTCTACCTTTTGGAGGAGTAGGAACCTCGGGAATGGGGAAATATCATGGAAAATTCAGTTTTGAAAGTTTCAGCCACAGCCGTTCTGTACTTCAGGTAAAATAATAATGGGCGTCTGCCTTTATCAAAAAGACTGTTCTATGCCGTAGACAGTCTTTTTTTATATAATAAAATTGATATTCTAATGGGTGAAAAATTGCATTTTTCGTTTAAAGAACGGCCCTTAACAAACTTTAACCACATATAATTTTTACAATTCATTAATATTTAAGATATTTGCGCATTGTTTTAAAAATAAAGAATGAAAAAAATCTTTGTAGTATCATTCATATCAGCTGGATACTTCCTGAATGCACAGAGTCTAAGCAACTCTCCTTATGCAGCATATGGAATTGGAGATGTAAAATATGATAATACGATCGAAACTGCTTCCATGGGAGGTATATCAACTGCTTTTATAAGTGATTTTACCAGTAGTTTCAATTTTGCCAACCCGGCAAACAATGCCAATTTTGAACTTACGAGTATCAAACTGGAAGCTACCAATGAAAACAATTATTTCAAATCGAATTTCAACGATACGAAATCTACAAAGCATTCTACGTATCTTTCCAATATATCTCTGGCATTTCCTATCTCTTCAAAAGTGAAAATGGGAATTTCTTATCAGCCTTACAGTTCTAAAAGTTATGATATTGTAACTCAACAAACAACGGCAGAGGGAAGTCCTCTTTCTCAAAACAGCTTTAAAGGAAGCGGTACTGTAAACATTGCACAGGTGGCTGTTGCTTATAAGATCAATCAGGAATTCTCGGTAGGAGCAAAAGCGAATCTCTATTTTGGTGATCTTAGTGATCTTAATGAGTTTACTGCATATGGGAGTGAATATGTGAACGGATATCAAACGACAAACAGAATCAGAAACTTTAACTTTACATTAGGTACAAGTTATCAGACTATAAATACACGTACTGATAAAAAACTGACCATAGGTGCTACGGCTACTTTTGGAAATACGAGTAATACAACTACTGATTATACCAACAGTACATACAGGTATGCAGATGCAAAAGCCGGTACTAAAATGGATGAAAGTATCTTGGATCAACAAAGTGTAAGTTCTAAAAATCTTATTCCGTTTCAAGCTTCTTTAGGGGTAGGATATGGAAGTGAAAACCATTGGTTCTTATCAGGACAGCTTGATTATAAAAGAGGAGAAGATATCGCCTATTTCGGTAAATCTTTTGATTTTCAGGATACTTACAGAGTTTCTGCCGGTGGATGGTACCTTCCTAACTACAATAACTTCAGAAACTACTTCTCAAGAGTAATCTACAGATATGGAGCTTTCTATGAAAGAGGAAATCTTAAACTAGATGGTAACAGTATCAATAAATTCGGTATCACTGCCGGAGTAATGCTTCCATTCAAAAACAGCAGTATTACAAGAATGAGCGGGCTTGAATTAGGATTAGAAATCGGTAAAAGAGGAACGCTTAGTGATAACCTGATCAACCAGAATTATATCAACCTGAAAATCGGATTCAATTTTGCTGATAAATGGTTCAGAAAGAGTCTTTATAACTAGAATGAATTTTTCAAAAAAAATATCATATAAAAATATAGCATGCCTTTTTAGTTGTGCTATATTTTTTATATTGACATCCTGTGAAGAAGACCTTACGAAAAACAAAGGTAATCAGAGTAAAAACTTTCCATCACAGGTGATCAATAATGCCAATATTGTACAACGTGATTCCGGGTTTGTGATATTAAAGGCAAAAGCTCCCATTATAGAAAAATATGAGTTGATCGACAGTCCTTATACTGTGGCCAGAAAAGGAATTGACATTGAGTTTTTTGATAAGAAAAAGCCCAAAATTCCGGGAACGATTAAAGCTAAATATGCTAAATTTTTTGACTATAAGCAATTTTATGAAGCTAAAGGCAATGTTAGGATCACTACAAATGAGGGTCAGAAATTTGCTATGCAAAGTATTTATTGGGATCAGAGAAAAAAAAGAATCTATACCAAGGATACGGTTTATGTTACTATGGAAGATGGCTCTACGCTGGTAGGCGCCAATGGTATGACTGCCAAGGATGATTTTTCTGAATACACCTTTTATAATAATTCAGGAGATTTCAGTTCAAAAAGAATTTCCGAAAATAAAAAATAAATCTGTTATAATGAAATCGCTGGCTATTGGATTGATGTCCGGAACAAGTCTGGACGGTTTGGATATCTGCCTGGCTGAATTTGAAAAACAGAAACAATGGACTTTTCAGATTCTAAAAGCAGAAACCCTTCCCTATTCTCCTGATTGGGAAAACAGACTCCGTACTGCTATTGATCTTTCAGCAGATGATTTATTGGAACTGAATTCAGACTATGGATTCTATCTTGGCCAGCAGGTTAAAGAATTTATCAGAAAATATAAGCTTGAAAATATTGATGTAATAGCGTCTCATGGCCATACGGTTTTCCATCAGCCTCAAAGAAAATTCACACTGCAGGTTGGAGATGGACGGGCCATAAAACTAGAGACCAATCTCCCCGTTATCTATGATTTCAGAAGTCAGGATGTCCTTATGAGAGGAAATGGAGCTCCATTGGTTCCTATAGGTGATGAATTACTCTTTTCCGAATATTCTGCATGCCTTAATTTGGGAGGATTTTCTAATATTTCTTTGTCATCCAATGGTAAAAGAATTGCCTTTGACATAGCTCCCGTCAATATTGTACTGAATGAATTCGCACAACAGCTGGGTAAAAGTTTTGACGAAAATGGAGAGCTGGCAAGAAAGGGAAAAGTAGATAAAGAGGTGCTTAACCAAATGGATTCATTAGATTTCTATAAACAGTCTCACCCAAAATCTTTGGGAGCAGAATGGTGTCACCAATATATTTATCCAATACTCAAGGATACAGAAACTACAGATGCGCTCGCTACTTTTACAGAACATGCTGCACAGCAGATTTCGAATGTCATTAATAAAAACAATATAAAAGACATCCTGATCACCGGAGGAGGCGCTTACAACTCTTTTCTGATTGAAAAAATAAGAACAAAAACAAAAGCTGAAGTGATCCTTCCCAGAAAAGAGATCATTGACTACAAAGAAGCTTTGATTTTTGCTTTCATGGGAGTTTTAAGGATGAATAATGAGATCAATGTCCTATCTTCAGCAACAGGAAGTATAACTGATCATTGTTCCGGTGTAATCGCTTAGATGAACTCTTCAATGTATTTCGTTTATTAGTTTCCATAAAAAAATATCCAGTACTTCAGCTATAAAATCCGAGCAAGGTATGATACTTCTATACCTTTTACAACTGATCTCACAAAAATCAACAATCATATCGCTAAAACACCTCATTCAGCTAATTACCAAATGGTTAACAAGAAGAAAAATATTATTTTATTATTATAATTTTCTTCTTTCGGTTTATTTTATCAACCAATTTTACTCCAATCTTACGAAAAGGGCAT